>NZ_JBPQTV010000045.1:0-28423 GCF_051386515.1 Streptomyces sp. URMC 123
CGGGGGCGGGCGGGGGCGCCGGCGCGTGGTGGGGGCGGGCGGCGATACGGGCGCGGGTCGCGGGATCGTCGAGGACGACGGCGGGCAGCCCGTGCGCGGCCGTCGCGTGGGGGGTCAGGGCCTGCCGGGACAGGACGTCCGGGGGCAGGGCCGCGAGGGCCTCCCGCGTGGTGACGACGCAGACCGGCCGGGCGTCGTCCAGGACGGCGGCGAGGCGCTGTGCGGGGTGGCCCAGGTCGAGGGTGACGCAGACGCCGCCGGCGGCCAGGACGGCGAGGATCGCGACGACGGTGTCGGTGCCGCGGGGCAGGGCGAGGGCGACGGGCCGCTCGGGGCCGACGCCCAGGGCGGCCAGCTCGTGGGCGAGGCGGCCGACCGCCGCCGAGGTCTCGGCGTACGTGAGGGCGCGGGCGCCGCAGCGGAGGGCCACGGCGTCCGGGGTGCGGGCCGCCTGCTCGGCGAAGAGCTCGGGGAGGGTGCGGGTGACGGTGGGCTCGTCGCGGCCCGCGGTGGCGGCGTGCACCTGACGGAGCGTCAGCAGGTCCAGGGTGCCGACGGGTTCGGCGGGGTTCTCCAGGAGCAGCGCGGTGAGCCCGTCGAGGTAGCGGATCAGCCCCTCCTCGTGGCGGGCGAGGCAGGCGTCCGTGTAGTGCTCGGGGTTGGCGTCGAACGCCAGCCGCAGGGCGCCGTCCGGGCCGGGGGTGGCGGTGACGGCGAGGTCGTCGACGGGGCCGGCGGCGAGGTTCCGCACGGTCGCGCGGAGCCCGCCGAAGTCCAGCTCGCCCTCGAACGGCTTGATGTTGACCACCGGCCCGAAGAGCGGGCGCCGGTCGGCGGTCCGCCCCAGGTCGCGGCGGAGTTCCTCCATGGGGTAGCGCTGGTGGCGGCGGGCCGCGCGCAGCGCGAGCACGACGCGGCGCAGCAGCTCGGCGCCGGTGTCGTCGGGGCCGACGGCCAGCCGCAGGGGGAGCACCTGGGCGGTGGCGACGGGGGTGCGCAGGGCGGCGGGGCCGCGCCGGTTCAGGGTCGGCAGCCCGAGGACGACGTCCCGGGCGCCGGTGAGGCGGTGGGTGTAGCCGGCGGTGGCGGCGACGACCAGTTCGGCCCAGGTGGCCTTGGCCGCGGCGGCGGCGCGCTCCAGGGTGGCCATCGACCCCTCGGGCAGGTCGACGGTGCGGCGCAGCACGGTGGGGGCGGGGTGGGCCGGTTCGACCGGGTCGGCCGCGGAGAACGGGTCGGTCGGTTCGACCGGGTCGGCCGCGGGCGCGGTGCGGGCCGCCGGGTGGGCGGCGAGGCCGGCCGGCTCCGGGAGGCCGGCCAGGTGGCCGCGCCAGAACTCCCCGTCCGTGGCGTGGCGTTCGCCCGCCCGGTACGCCGCCTCATCGGCGACGAGCTCGTCCAGGGTGCCGAAGGTACGGGGCGGCACGGGCCGCCCGGCCACGAGCGCGGCGTAGATCTCGGCGACCCTGCGGTGCACGAGGGTGAGGGCGTAGGCGTCCACGGCGAGGTGGTGGACGCCCTGGTACCAGAGGTGGATGTCGTCGGCGACCCGGAACAGGGCCTGGGTGACGAGCCGGTCGCGCGTGGGGTCCACCGGGCGGGCCAGTTCGGCGCGCATCCACGCCTCGGCGCGCGTACGGGGCCCGGCGTCCGAGCCGGAGGTGTCGCGCAGGTCGAAGCGGTGCAGCGGCCAGGGCCGGTCGGTCTCGACGCGCTGGAGGGGCCGGCCGTCGACCACGGTCACCACGGCGTTGAGGGTCTCGGCCTCGGCGACGGCGCGGCGCAGCGCCTCCTCGAAGCGGTCCTCGTCGAGACGGCCATGGATCTCCACGCTGTCCCCGGTGTTGTACGCCGGGCTCGTCGGGTCGAGCGCCTGGGCGTACCAGATGCCCGCCTGGGCGGGCAGCAGGGGCAGGCCGACGGCCGTGGCCGCGCTGGCGTGGTCGTGCATGGCTGGGTACTCCCCCATGTCCGGTGGGCTCCCGCGGGCCGAGCGCGCTCGGCCCGCGGGTGACGGTGGCAAGCCCGCCGGCGGCGCCCGGGAGCGGACGCGGCGGCGGGCACGCGTGACGGGGTGCGACCGGAGGAACCCGGCCACACCTGGTTAGGTAAGCCTAAGCTATCTTTTGATCAGTCATCCCGGCTCCCCGGACGAGCCCGGACGGCACCTCGCGATCAGGAGAGAGCATGAACCGCGGCACGGACGCCGACCCCGAGAGCCCCGCGCGGGACACCGAGGGCCCCGAGGACGCCGTACGCAAGGAGCGCGCACGGAACACCGACGCCCTCAAGGAGCGCGTACGGCGGCGGGTCGTCGAGCGGAGCGACGCCCTGCGCGCGCTCAGCCGACGCATCCACGCCCACCCCGAGACGGCGTTCGAGGAGCACCGGGCCGCGGCCTGGTGCGCGGCGGAGCTGCGCGCGCACGGGTACGCGGTCGAGGCCCCCGCCCACGGGCTGGACACGGCGTTCGTCGCCACCCTCGGCACGGGCCCCACCACCGTGGCCATCGTCTGCGAGTACGACGCCCTGCCGGAGCTGGGCCACGCCTGCGGCCACAACCTCATCGCCGCGGCGGGTGTCGGCGCGGCGATCGGGCTGGCGGCGGACGCCGACGGGCTGGGACTGACCGTACGCGTCGTCGGCACCCCGGCCGAGGAGCGCGGCGCGGGCAAGGCGCTGCTGCTCGAAGCGGGCGCGTTCGACGGCGTGGACGCGGCGATGATGGTCCACCCGTGCCCGTTCGAGGTGGCCGAGTTCCGGTCCTTCGCGCTGGGCACGCTCTCCGTGGCCTATACGGGCCGGGCCGCGCACCCCAGCCTCAACCCGCACGAGGGGCGCAACGCCGCCGACGCCCTGACGGTGGCTCAGGTGGCGCTCGGGCTGCTGCGCCAGCATCTGCCCGCCGAGTGGCGGGTGCACGGCATCACGACGTCGGCCGGCACCTCGCCCAACCTCGTCCCCGAGCGGGCCACCGCGGAGTACGAGATCCGGGCGGCGGCCGCGGAGGACCTCGCGGAGCTGCGGGAGCGGGTGGAGGCGTGCTTCCGGGCCGGTGCGCTCGCGACCGGCTGCGAGGTGTCGCTGACCCGGCCCGAGCCGGACTACCTGGACTTCCGCACCGACCCCGAGCTGATCGCCCTCTGGCGGGCCAACGCCGCCGCGCTCGGCCGGCCGGAGCCGGAGCGGCGGGCGCCGTTCGCGTGCACGGACATGGGGAACGTCTCGCACCGGGTGCCGGCGATCCACCCCGTGCTGGACATCAGCGGGGGCGCGTGCGCGCCCCACGAGCCGGGGTTCGCGGACGCGGCGCTGTCGCCCCGGGCGGAACGGGCGCTGCTGGACGGTGCGGTGGGGATGGCCTGGACGGCCGTCGACCTCGCGCGGTCGCGGTCGCGGACGCGGGCCCTGGCGCAGGCCCCGCGCGGCGGCGACAGCGGGGCCACGTCCGGCACTTGACCGCAGGCGGCACCGTGCGCGCGCAGCGGTCACGGCGGTCACGAAAAGCCCCCCGGCGCCGTACAACCAAATGCGGACCTCCGGCGTCTATACCGGCAGAGCACCCGTACCGTGCAGAGCGGGCCGTTGGGGGCAATCCGCCCCGCGGCCCCGCGCTCTGTGAGCACATGGGGGAAGACGTCATGAGCAGGAATGTCCGTTCGCTCGCCCGCCGCGGCGGGGCCGCCCTGGCGGCCGCCGCCACCGCTCTCACCACGCTCGGCGCCGCCGGCGCCACGGCGGCCCCGCCGTCCGACGCGACGAAGGCACCCCGGACGGGGGCCTCGGGGCGGGCGGAGCCCGCGGCCGCGGAGGAGGCGGAGACGGCCGAGATCGCCGCCACGGTCCTCGGCCGGGACCACAAGATCACGCTCACGGCCGTGCGGTCGGAGAACGACCGGTACACCGCGTCGGTGCGGATGCAGGTCTACGCCCCCAGCGGGGCGGGCTGGCAGGAGACCGACCGGGTGACGGTCGGCGAGGTCGACGGGTGGTTCTGGTACCCGCTGACCGGCAGCAGGGCGGTGTGCGAGTTCTCCACGGCGAGCACGAATCCGGCGCCGATCAGGGTGAGTCTGTTGATCACCCCGTCCCTGGGGTGCGCGCCCACGGCGCACTTCACGCTGCGGGACGGCCGCATCCACGCGGGGTAGCCTCCGGCTCGGTCCGCGCGACGTCCACGTCGCGGATTGCCCACGACGTGAACGCCGCCCCCTATGATCCCGGCTCCGCCGGCCCCGGCCGTGCGCCTCCTGGGCGGGCGCTGGTTTTGCCCGCTTCCCACGCCATCGGCCTCGGCGTGTCGATCCGGGGGCGGCGCGGGCGGCTGGCTAGGCGGGCTGTCGCGGGCTCCGGATGGAGACCACGTTTCCTTCCCTATCGAGGGTGACAATCGGGTGCTCGCCCCCGTTTTGTGCTGCCCGCAGTTGCTCGCACAAGTTGCTGCCCTCGATAGTGGCTTGTCGGTGAGCCTGGTACTTGGGGTGGAACAGTTGCAGGACGTAGCCCTCCGGCGCGTCGGGGATGTCGACGAAATGCCGTTCGATGCCCTTCATTTGCCATTCTCGTGTGGCCGGAGGAATCCCGTCGCTGCGGTGAAAATTGTAGTCGAGGGTGGGATGGCCCGGCCCTTGCAGCTCGGCCGCGTAACTCCCCGGCGGGCTGTCCGGCATGACGATGACGGTGCCCTGGGCGATGTCCTCGTCCGGATCGAGCACGGTTGGGTCCCAATCTTTGAGGTTCACAGTGATCGAGAATGCCTGGTCACTGTTTTGGGGATCGTCGACCTCTCCGGTGACCGTTCCGATCTTGAACCGGCGGGGCCCCTCGCTCGACCACGGGTCTTCGCCGCCGTATAAGCCCCTGGTAGTCGCGTGCGTCTTCGAGTAGCCGCCCACAGCGTTCATCTTGTACCCACTCGTCTCGCCCGAATTGTAGAGCGGCACTTTGACCGTGTGGTCGTCGTCGGTGTCGACCAGGACGGTGGTGGTCCCCTGGTGGGTGACCTGGACGCTGCCGTAGACCTCCAGCGTCTGGTCGATGTAGTCGTCATTGACGTCGTCGAACCACACGCCTGACACATTGAGCGTGCAGGTCGCCGTGGGGGCCGGTGCGGGTGCCGGCTCGAAGCGCCAGTTCAGGAAGTCGCCTCCGGTGGTGACCTTCGTCTGCTCCAGCAGACCGCCCGGCTCGGTCGAGCGGGCCTGGACATGCAGCCACAGGGCTTCGTCCTTGTCGCCGCTGCCATGGAGGATGTTCTTGGCGTTGACCAATCCGTAGCGGCCCCCGCCCAGACTCCTGATCTGCCACAGGAAGCTCGACTTGTCCCACTGGTCGGCGGTGTCGGGATCGGACTGATCCGCCAGTTTCGAGGGATGGGCACTGTGGTTGCTGATGTGGAGGTAGAGACCGCTGGCCTGATTGCGCAGCACATACAGCCCGCTGTCTTCCGGGACCGTGTCCTTCAGCTTCGCGTCGTCCCGGCCCCGCCTGATCTCCCACAGCTGGCTGCCCCGCCATGACGCGGTCCTCAGCGGCTGCTGCTCGATCTGCGTGCCGGAGTCCTTGCTCCCTCCACGCACCGTCGCGTACAGGCCGCTGGCGTCGTTCCGCAGCAGGTACGTGCCCTCGGGGAGCCCGGCGTGCTCCGCGACCCACAGTCGGTAGCCGTGGCTCTCGGCGGGATCGTTCCACTGCTCAATCCGGGTGCCCGCCTCATGTTTGTGGCCTTGAACGTTCAGCGGCAGTCCACTGTGGACGTTGACGAGGGTGCCCGCGCCGTCGCCCTCGGCCTTGAACCGCCAGCCATAGCTCGCGGCGTGATCCTCAATGAAGCGGAACTGCTCGGCATGGGCGGAGGGGCTTGTGTCGTGAGCGGCGATATGCAGGTACAGGCCACTGTGTTCGTTGCGCAGCAAGCCGACGGTCACCCCGCGGGCTTCGCGGGAAGTGGCGATCCATACCTGGCGGGCGCCGTCCTCCCCGGACATCAGGGCTTCCTGCGTGACAGGGCCCACGTCCTTGATACTGCCCTCGTGCCCGGTGAGATACAGCCCGGTCTTCAGATTCCTGAACCGGTACGCGCCGCCCTCGACAATGCCGCTCATACATCCCTCCCCGATCGTCTCCACTGACCCCAGCCGGACGCTACCGATCGTTGAGTGACAGCAAACATTCGATCCCGGTCAAGTTCCAGGGGGCCAGAACACCACGACGGCAGGTACGTGGAATTGCAGAAAAAGGCTCGCCAGCCCCCGGCGGTGCGCAACGGCGGAGCGTTGTCGCCCTGGCTCAACCATCTCCGCCCCCCGAAGGGGCGGGAAAAGGCCCCGGCCTTCGGCCGGCAGAGGGGTGGCGCCCCGCCCCGAAGGCGCGGAGGCCGTTTCCCCGGCCTACGGCGCGAGCCCGGTGGTGCTGCGCGCCGGAGGCGCGGGGAGACAGGGACGGTCACGTCACGGACAACGCGAACGAGAACGTCGCGCGAAGCCGCCCCGCAGGGAACGTCGCGCAAACCCACCCGGAGGGACGTCGCGCAAAGCCGGACGTCGCCAAACCCCAGAGAAACTCCTACGCGTGGTCACCGCCGGGGGAGTCCCCCGAGTCGCGGAGATGCGCGAGGCGGTCGGCCGCCTCCTCGGCCCGGACGCGATCCGCGTCGGCCGCCCCGCGGGCCCGTCGCGCGGGCCCCACCGCGGCGCGCTCGGCCTGACGCGCGGCCGTCACTTCACCCTTGGTCTCCGCCAGTTCGGCCGCGAGCGCGGCCACCCGCTCCTCCGCCGCCGCCCGGCGCCGGCTCGCCTCGGCGAGCACCCGCTCCGCGGCCGTCGCGTCCTTCGCGCTCGCACGGGCCGCCCGTTCCGCCGCCTGGACCTCCCTGCGGGCCTCCGCCAGCCGCTCCCGCCGCTCGCGCCGTTCCCGGGCCCGTTCCTCGGCGTGCTCGTGGAGGTCGGTCACCGACGCACCACGCGCATCGGTGCCCCGGTTCCTGACCGGCGCGGCCCGGCGGGACAGGCGTGGGGTCTCGGCCCCTCGCGCGGCGGCCGGGCGCAGTGGATGCACCGTGGCGATCTCACCGGCCCCCCGCGCGTCCTCTCCCCCGCCACCGGACTCGCCCTCCCCCGCCTCGGCGGGACCGCCCGCCGCCTCGCCGTCGCCGATGAGCGGGCCGAAGCCGACCGGCGGCGGAAGTGCCTTCGTCAGCCGGCCGCCGGCCAGTTCACGGGCCGCGGCCGGATCGGCGAGCGCCGCGTGCACCGTGGCCTCCACCTCCCGCCGTACGCCCTCCGTCACCGGGTGGCCGGCCGCCGCGGCGGCATCCGCGGCCTGCTGGGAGAGCGCGGCGACGAGCCGGCGCTGCTGCCGGGCGAGCTCGCGCAGCCGGGTGCCGTCGAGCTCCCGGTGGGCGCGGCGCAGCTGCTCGCCCAGCCCGAGCAGCGCGTCCACCTGGTCCCGGTCGGCCCGCACCAGGAGGTTGACGGCCCACGCGGCGAGGGTGGGCCGGCGCAGGGCGCGTATCCGTGCCGCCTGGCCGCGTGGGGCGCCCGCCGCCGCCCGGTCCCGCGCGGCGACGAACTCGCTCGGGTGCCGGACGTAGAGCTCGTCGACGATGTCGTCCCAGCGCATACGTCCATGCTGGCACCCTTCCTCGCATCGCGCGCCGCCCGACGGCGGCCGACGGGGGGCGCGCGGTCCATGCCCGTACGCCGCCCTAGAGCGCCGGACGGAACGCGTCGGCCAGGAGCCGGTGGCCTTCGGGGTGGGGGTGGATGTCCTCGAACGGGGTGCAGACGAAGGTGAGCCGGCAGATCCGGGCGCGCCGGTCGCCCACCGGGCGGGGGCCGACCGCCCCCGCCCGGGTCGACCACCCTCGCCCGGCGCGTCCCCGGCGGACCGGGCAGGCCGCGCGGACCGATCAAACCGATCGGACCGCGCCGAAGCCGCGGATCACGCGTCGACGCGGCCCGCCCCCGGGACCTTGCCCGAGGCGAGGGAGGCGGCCAGCAGCCGGTCGACCACCGCGTCCGGCAGGAGCCGGGACGCGACCGCCGCGGTCCACGCGTCGGGGCCGACGCGGTAGCGGATGCGGGGCCGGACGGCGGTGAGCGCGTGCGTGACGGCCAGCGCGACGTCACGCGGCTGCGTGCGACTGGTCTCGGCCCGCCGCTGGTTCATCTCCAGGAAGCGCTCGAAGCTCTGCCGGTAGAGGTGCGCGACCCCGTCCGGCGAGGTGCGCACCAGTTGCTCGCCGAGCTCGCCGACCTTGCCCCAGATCGGGGTGGCGATCGCCCCCGGCTGGATCAGGGAGACGGCGATGCCGAACGGCGCCACCTCGCGCCGGAGGGCGTCGGTCAGGCCCTCCTTGGCGAACTGTCCGGCGGCGTACGTGCCCAGGTAGGGGGAGGCGACGCTGCCCAGGCCCGAGGTGACGTTGACGACGCGGCCGCGCGTCTCGCGCAGCATCGGCAGGAACGCCTGGGAGACCGCGTGCGGGCCGACGACGTTGGTGTCCAGTTCCTGGCGCAGCCGCTCCGGCCGTACGCACTCCAGGGGGGCCGAGACACAGGTGCCGGCGTTGTTCACCACCGCCCACAGCCCGTCCGTGCCCCTGATCTCGGCCACGGTCTCCGCCGCCGCGCGGATCGAGCCGTCGTCGGTCACATCGATCCGCAGCGGCCGGATCGGGGGCCGGCCGGCCGAGGACTCGGTGACGAGCCGCTCGCCGTCGGCCTCCTTGCGCACCCCGGCGAAGACATGGAAGCCCAGCCGTTGCAGATGGAGGGCGCAGTACTTGCCGAGGCCCGAGGAGGCTCCGGTGATGACCACCGCCCGTCCGGCCGGGGACAAGGACTTCGACTGCCGTAGCAACACGGTGTTCTCCTGGGGGGATGGGGTGAATCCAGAGGTGGATGGGGTGAAGGGGGCAGACCTGAAGGGAGCGACGCGATGGCCCGCGGCCCGGATCACGGAAGCGGCGGCGCCCGCCTGCCGCTCGGGGTGCGTCCGCCGCTCGGCGTGCGGTCGCCACTCGGCGCGCCGGTCACCACTCAGCGCGCGGTCGCCACGGCGTCCAGCACGGCATCGAGGGAGACCTGTGCCAGGCGCTCGGCCCGATCCCGCGAGACGGCTCCCTCGACATAGCTGAAGTTCCAGGCGAGTTCGCCGTGCGTGGTGATGGCGGTGGCCACGACCGCGCCGGTCACCGAGATGTTGGCCATGACCTGGGCGCCGCTCAGCCGCCACGCGCCGACCCGCTCGGGGACGTCGTAGCGGCCCATGTTCGACAGACAGAGGTTCAGGGGCCCCTCGGTGTCCAGGTAGCGGAGGAACGGGCCGCTGTCGGCGACCGTGGACGGGCCGTGGCGGCGCACGAGGTGGAGCATCGACAGGTGGTCCCCACGCCGTTTCCCGCGCACCAGGTCCTGGCTGATCCACCGCGCCATGGGCCACAGCGCCCCCGGCCGGTAGGTGACGTACGAGGGCAGGGTGGCGGCGTAGCTGCCCAGCTCGCTGTACGCGACGGGCGGGCGCAGTTCGCCACGGAAGTCCACCGGGGAACCGATGGACACGCAGGAGGGCGGGCGGGGCCCCGCCTCCACGGCGACGGCGGTCGCCATGGCCGCCGCGAGCGCGCCGTGCACGGTGGTCCCCTGGCGCTTGCACGCCCGCGCCAGCTCCGTCATCCGCGCGGCCGGGAGCGCGCGGTGCAGTACGCGGGTGCGCCGCTCCTCGGGGGGCACCATGCGGTCCGGCTCGATCCGCCGCGGGCGCAGCCGCAGCGCCGCCCACCGGTCGCGGGCCATCATGCCGGCGAGCCGGGCGGCACCCGCGGCGCCCCGGTGGCCGTCGGGCAGCAGGTCCTCGGCGGCGGGCCGGGCGGGCCAGGACGGCGAGCCGTCCGGCGGCGCCGCCCCACCCGCCGTCGCCGGCGCCGCCCCGGCCGCGGGCGACACGGCGGTCGTCGGGGGCCCGGCGACCTCCGCCGCGAGGGCGAGCCACTGCCCGAGCAGGGCCAGTGCCGTCATGCCGTCGGCGACGCAGTGGGAACCGGACAGCAGGATGTCGTGGCAGTGCTCGTCGCTTTCACCCGTTTCGCCCGTGCGATGGGTGACGACCAGGCCCCGCACCAGCGGCCCGGCGCGCCAGTCGAGCGGCTCCGCCAGCTCCCGCTCGTCGAGCTCGCGCATCCAGTAGGTGTCGGGCGAGGCGTCGTCGGCGGGCACCTCGACATGGCGCAGCGGTATCGGCCGCCCCTCGACGGGGACGAAGGCGGGCTCGCGCCCCTGGTGGTCCGCCGCGATGGCCACGCGGAGCAAGGGGTGGCGCGCCTGGAGGAGGTCGAGCGCCCGGCGCAGGGCCGGCACCATCAGCGGCCCGTGGGCGCGGACGCGGACGACGCCGTGCAGGGGTGAGATCTGGTCGGCGATCCAGTACCAGCGCTCCACCGGGCTCAGGGGGCGCGCGACGCTCGCCACGGTCCCCGGAGCCGGCGGCGTCGAAGGCACCACGGGCGGGGTGGATGTCATGCGTGACCTTCCATCGGGTTTCTCGGGGCCGGACCGGGAGCGGGGCGGGACAGTGCGGGTGAGCGTCCGGCGCCGCCCCGTCGCGGCGCGCGCCCGCCCTGCCGTTCCGACGGCTCGCCCACCGTGCCGGGCCCCGGAGCTGTCGTGAACCGTCGCAGCGAACATGATCGTTACGTGGTGCCCGGTACGGTAGGGCCCACGCCACTCACCGGCGGCCGAACGCTGCGTTCCGGCCACCCCCGGGGGCGGGCGGAGAGGGGCGCACCGGGCATACGCGACGGCGCTCCGGCGCGCTCCCGCGCTCCCCCGCGCAACGGCTCGCACCCGGCCCTGAGGAGCGGAGCGGCCGCCCCGGTACGGGGCCGGCACACCGCCCCACGCCGCCCCGGCCGCCGGTGGCGGCGGGGATCGCGCTGGTCACGGCAAGGGCGTGCGGGCCCGAGCAGAACGGCTTGTTCCCGGCCCTCCTCCGGCGGCTCCGCCGACGTGCCCCCGGAGATCCGCCATGCTGACCCCCGATTGCGAGCGATCAGCGGAGGAACCCCATGGGCGAGCAACACGGCCTCGAAGAACAGCGCGTCGGTGAGCGCCCCGCCGAGGGGCACCCCGTCGCGGAGGACCCCACCGCGGAGCCCCGCATCGCCGCGCACCGGGCGGCGGAACGCGACCGCGAGGACGAGGAGAAGGACGCGTACGTCTTCGGCGGCCGCGAGCCGGACGACCGGGCGCGGCGGCTGGAGTCGACGCGGCTGGGCGCCCTGGAGGACGTCTTCGGCCCGCCGACCCGGACGCGGCTGAGCGAGCTGGGCGTGCGCGAGGGCTGGCGGTGCTGGGAGGTGGGCTGCGGCGCCGGTGGCATCGCGCGGTGGCTGGCCGGGCGCGTCGGGGAGACCGGCCACGTGCTCGCCACGGACCTCGACCCGTCGTACGTCGAGGGCCATGGCCTGCCCAACCTCAGCGTGCTGCGCCACGACCTCCTCGCCGACCCGCCGGAGCGGGACCACTTCGACCTGGTGCACGCGCGGGCGCTCCTGGAGCACGTCGCGGAGCGCGGCGAGGCGCTGCAGCGCATGGTGTCCGCCACCCGTCCGGGTGGCTGGGTGGTGGTCGAGGACTTCGACATCGAGGGCGCGATGACGCCTGCCGCGGCCCGCTACTACCCGCCGGAGCACCGGGCGCTCGGCGAGCGCCTCGGCCGGGCGCTGGCGGCCCGGTTCGCCGCCTCGGGGGTGGACGCCGGGCTGGGCCGCCGGCTGCCGGAGATGCTGCTGGCGGCCGGGCTGACCGAGGTCGGCGCCGCGCTGTACGCCCCGGTGGGCACGGCCGGCGGCCCGCCGTTCCTCCGGCTGACGCTCGGGCGGCTGCGCCCGGGGCTGGTGGCGGCGGGCGGGATGACCGAAGAGGAGGTGGACCGGGTGATGGACCTGATCGAGCGGCCCGGCTTCACGCATGTGCCGGGGTTCATGGTGACCGCGTGGGGGCGGAGGGCTCGGGCCTGACGGGCCGCCGGCCCACCGGGGCCCGACCCTCGATCACCGCGGCGCGCCCCTCGGCCCCCGGGGCCCGGCACCCGGCCGCCGGGACCCGCTGCCCCGCCCCCGGGCGCGGTGGCACGGCCCCGTACTGGGCCCGCACCCCGTGCGCACAGGCCCGGGTCAGCGTCAGCACATGGTCGACCACGGCGGGGCTCGCGCCCGCGCTGCCCGTGGAGTACGTGGGGTCGCGGGCGTACGCGTTCTTCACCACGCGGCTGTGGCGCCCGCGGAAGACGATGAGGACCCGCAGTATCCGGCAGACGCCGTCGGCGGCCCGGGCCAGTTCCTCCGGCGGGCGGCCCCCGTGCCGCCGCAGTTCACGGACGAGCCGGGTCACCACGGACTCCCGGCCGGCTATTCGGCGGTGCAGGTCCCGCCAGGCGGGCAGCCCGTACTCCAGCAACTCCTCCTGGAACGCCCGCTGCACCTCGTCCCCGTGGTCGGGGGCCCACAGGATGTGGTCGACGAGGTGGAGCGGCACATGGGCGGCGGCGGGGCCGTAATAGCGCCGTCCGGCCACCGTGATCTCCTCTATGAACGGCCTCAGCCGCGCCAGGAAGAACCCTGCGGGGTCCACCGTGTGGGCGACCCTCGCCATGGTCTCGGGGAGGGGCCGCAGGCGGTCGGCCGCCGCCTCGCAGCAGTCCGCGAAGTCCGGTGTGCCGGGCCGCAGCGCCACCAGCCGCTCGAGGTCCCGGGCCACCGCATCGAGCAGCGGCGCGGTGGTCCGCACCGCGTCGATCAGCACGCTCTCCTGCGCCGCGCCGAGGAACACCCGCTGCCGGGGCCCGCGCGGATTCCACGCGCCGTAGTGCAGCACCGTGTCCCGGGGCACCATGTCGACCGCCCGGCCGAGGGCGAGCAGTACGGGCTCGGCCGCCGGCACGGCGGACAGCGGCTCGACCCCGTGGCGCTTGAGCGAGGCGAGGAACATCCCGAGGTCGCGGACGGCGGCGACGCGACCGGCGGTGTCGGGGACGGTGACCTCCGGACGGAGCGCGATCAGCCCGTGCAGGACGCGGGCCAGCTCCCGCGCGTCCCCCCGGGCGTTCATGTCCGGCAGCCGAGCGACCAACGGGTCCGCCCGCAGGGGATCTCGACGGGCCACTTCGCGACAGAACGACTCACTCAGCGACAGACGCATACCGTGCCCCTGGTGTCTTCACGCGCCCGCGACACGGCCCTCGCACCGCGCCGCGACACGGCTGAACGGGCTCTCACCTTAGAACGAACGCGCAGGGCTCCGTGGGTACAAGTCGCATATATGACAGGCCCATTGGAGTGCGCCCGCGCCGGGCGCCCCACCGTGGCGGGCGCGGCGCGCATGGGGCAGATTGGGTCCATGACGAATGATCAGGCCGTGCCGCCCGCGCTCGACACCCGGGTGCCGCACTCCGCCCGGATGTACGACTACTGGCTCGGCGGCAGCAGCAACTTCGCCGCCGACCGCGCCCTCGGCCAAACGTTCCAGGAGGCCATCCCCAACATTCGCACCATGGCCCTGGAGAACCGCAGATTCCTCGGCAGGGCCGTGCGGCTCATGGCCGGCGCCCACGGCATCCGGCAGTTCCTGGACATCGGCTCCGGGATTCCCGCGCCGGGCGACACCCCGTCCGTCACCGGGATCGTCGCCCCGGACAGCCGGATCGTCTGCGTGGACAACGACCCCATCGTCCAGGCGCACTCCCAGGCGTACGAGCGCGAGCGGCGCGCCGAGGCGGAGGCCGCGGCGCTCGGGGCGCGGCGCGCGCCGACCGGCGGGGAGAGCACGCGGGCCGGCGGGGGAAGAGCCCCGACCGGCTGGGACGGCGCGCCGACCGGGGGCGCGCGGGAGCGGACCGTGTACCTCCAGGGGGACCTGACCCGCCCCGAGGAGCTCCTGGCCTCCCCGGAGGTGACCGGCACGCTGGACCTGGACCGGCCCGTGGGTCTGCTGCTGGTGGCGGTGCTCATGCTGATCAGCGACGAGGACGACCCGTGGGGCCACGTCGCCACGCTCCTCGACGCCCTGCCGAGCGGCAGCATGGTCGCCGTCACCCACCCCGGCCGGGACTTCGAGCCGCGGGCCATGGCCCGGGTGGTGGAGGCGGCCCGGCGCGGGCACATGACCCTCGTGCCGCGCACGCGCGCCGAGGTGGGGCGCTTCTTCGGCGACTGGGAGCCGCTGCCGCCCGGCCTGGTGCCGGTCATGAGCTGGCGCCCGGAGAACGCGCCGCCGCCCGACCCCAACGCGGCGTACTACTGGGCGGGGGTCGCCCGAAAGGCGTAACGGCCCGTCCCATCGGCCCGTCCCTTCGGGCGGAGCCCTCGGGCGGTGCCTCCCAGCGGCGCGGGGCGGTACGGGTGCGGCCGCGGCCGTACGCCCGCCCGTGACCGGTCCCGAACCGGTCCCGGGGACGGGCCCACGACCTGCGGGGACGGGCCCGCGACCACGCGACATGCGCGCACCGGGACGGCGGCTCATGATGGTGGATACACGGGAGCCCGGCCTTCCGGTGGGACCCGTTCGAGTGGCGGCGCCACAGGAGGAACGTCATGGGGAAGAGCGACAGCGAACAGACGTCCAGCGATCGGCCGCGCCAGCTGTTCACCGGCGGCGAGCGCCCCTTCGACCCGGAGGACCTGGTGCGCGCCTCCGGGCGCGAGCCCACCCCGGAGCGGCTGGAGCAGGCCCGGCGGCTGATCGAGGAGAAGGGGGCGGCGGCCGTCGAGCGCTACCTGCCCTAGTCAGGACCGGGCGGACACGACCCCTGGGGCGCGGGCACAGACGCGGACCCGGCACAGACCCGGCACGGACACGGACCCGGTCGGCCGCACGGCCGCGGGCACGCGGGACCGCGGAGCCGGCCACGAGCCCCACGGCGGCAGGAGTGGGTGACCTGCCGCCGGTCGGCCGTGCCCGGCCCCTTCGGGGCGGACGGGGCCCCGGAGGGGCCGGACACCTCTTCGAGGGGTCCGGAGGTGCCGGGCCCCCCTTCGGCACCGGACCGGCGGCATTCCGGCGGCCGCATTTCCTCGCCGAGAGGCTTTTCCACCGCACAGTGCCACCGCGCACGATCAACGATCATGCGATGCCGCACCCGTACCCCGCTCTTTCCGCGCGGCACCGTCATTGCGCGCCGCGTCGCCGACGCCACCGGCAGTGACTCCACGCCAGGATCGCATCACGCTCGGCCACGACGCATGACGCGTTCGCTTCCGCCACCGAAAAGCGACGACGCATTTCGAAGGCGCGCGTACCGGACCGTCCCGGGACGGGCCGTGCCACGCATCGAGCCGGCGCGGCGCGCGCTCCGCGCCCCACCGCGTGCCCCGCTCTGCGCCCCGCTTCGCGTACGCCCCGTCCGACCGCCGCGCCCCGCCGGTCACCCCCGGCACCCGGCCGCCGGGAGCACCGCCAACGCCCCTCTCACCACCGGAACTTGCGAGTCACTTGGGCCCCAGCAGTAGTATTCACCCTCGGGACCGGCGTAATCGACCTGCACTACACAAAGCGTTCACGTGGGTGGTGCTGATTCCAGATGATTCGTCACCGCGGTCGCGATGGCCCTGCCGTATCGGAGGACCCCCGGGGACGGGACGCCACAGGGCGCCATCGCGTCGACGGCCCGCACGAGGCAGAAATGCAGGGGATCGTCGTCACGGTGAAGCCGGGTGACTCCGCCGTACGAGTCCGGCTCCGTGCAGTATTCCGGGTGGGTCCGCTCGAATTCGGTGCAGGGCAGATATCTCGTCCACCGATATCGATCCCGGGGAAGATTGTCATAAGGATAGGCGGCCATGCTGACATGCCATCCGGCGTCCGCCACGAGATCGCCGGTGGCGGCCGCCTGGGCGGCGTAGACGCCATTGAGCCGCCGAATTCTGTCCGGCCGGTCGGCATCCGGCCCCTGGGCCACCCACACCACGCGCGGACGGGCGGCTGCCGGCCCCCGGCTCCCGGCCGCTCTCCCGATCTGGTCGGTCAACTCCCGTGCGTCGGACCGCAGCCGCTCGTAGTACGCCTCCGTCCCCGCCGGGATTCCGTTCATGCACGGCGTGAACTGCCAGGAGTTGCCCCAGAATTGCAGGACCACCACGTCCGTCCGCTCGGCGCGGACGAGGGCGGCGGCCTTGTGCCCGGCGGGCACGTACGAGGTCTCGGGCCTGCCCTCCAGATAGTCGCAGAGCGTCATGCCGCCGTACGGCACGGCGCGGACCCGGGCCCGGCCCGCCGCCTCGATCTCCGCCCGCACCACCGCCGCGCTCTCCGTCGCGAGCGAATCCCCCAGGTAGAGCACGTGAAACGGCTCGGCACCGGCCGCGCGCCCGGCGGCCGGGGCGGCGACCGGGGCCGCCACCGCGGCACTTCGAGCAGCACCCCCGTGGCCGGCCCGGGCGACGCCCCCGTCCGCACCCCAGGCCCCCACCACGGCGAGAACCGCGACCACGGCGGCCAGCCCCGCCCGTACCGACCGGGCCCCGGCGGTCCGCACCGACCCCGAGCACCCCCGAGGAGATACCAAATCCGCACCTCCTGAACAGGACATATTCACGCGCCTTTGACGGGGCCAAAGGTCGCCTTACGCCATCGCTTTGCCGTACCATGCCCGATTCCGTCGTGTGACGAACATCAAGTCGCTGCCGCTCGGCGCGCGAACGCCATTCCCGACTATGATCAATCGGCCTACCGGGCAACCGGCGTGAATGGCCATCAGGTCGTTAATGGCACCGTGACCAGAACTCGACCGAAAGCTTGCCCTGACCTGACACAGGCCATACCGCAGACGCGACAATCCAACGAGCACAGAGCAAAGCTGAAGCCCCTCCCATCCCCCGGCTCGGCATGAAAGGTTTCCCGTGTCCGTCATCCCCCGTTATCCGCTCACGGCCTATCAGCGTGACATATGGGCCGCTGCCTCGCTGCTCGCCGACGCACCACAGTTCAACTGTGTCCTGCACGAACGGCTCGAAGGCACGGTCGACCACGATCTGTTGGCGGCGAGTGTGGAACGGGCCCTGCTGCGCGGGGACGCGTTTCGTCTTCGCTTCGACGAGGAGGACGGCACCCCCTGGCAATGGGTGTCCGAAAGCGCCCCCGAGGTGCGCCGGGTGGACTTAACCTCGGCGGCCGACCCGGCGGCGGCGTGTGCCCAGTGGCTCGAGGAGGAGCTGCGCCGGCCCGTGCCCCTGCGCGACAGCGCCATGGTCGAGCCCACCCTGCTGGTGGAGAGCCCGACCGTCGTCCATCTCCATGTGAAGGCGCACCACCTCGTCCTCGACGGCTGGACCGTCAACGAGCTGGGCCATCAGATCTTCGAGGACTACGCCCGCGCTCTGCGCGGCGAGGACCCGCTGCCCGTCGAGGGCGCCCCCGCCTACCGTGACTTCGTCGCCGAGGAAGCCGCCTACCGCGCCTCCGCCGCGCACGAGTCCGACCGCGCGGCCGTCCGCGAGGCGCTCCTCGGCGCGACGCCCACGCTGTTCCAGCGCAAGGCCCCCAGCGGCGCCCGGCGCACCGCGCGGTACACCTTCACCCTCGACGGCGGGCTCATGGAGCGGGTGCGGGCCGCCGGCCACTCACCGTTCGCCTATGTCGCCACCCTCTTCGGCGGCTACCTCGCCCGGGTGCACCGCAGCGACGACGTCCTGATCGGCGTCCCCCTCCTCAACCGGGCCCACTGGCGCGAGGGCGTCATGGGGCAGTTCGCCAACATGCTGCCGCTGCGCGTCGCGGCCGGGGACGAGCGCCCGCTGGCGGAGGCCGTCGCCGACACCCGGAGCGCCGTCCGGCTGCTCCAGCGCCACCAGCGGCTCGCCCTCGGCGACGCCCTGCGGGACCTGGCCCGGGCGGGCGGGGCCGGGGCCCCGCGCCAGCTGTTCGACGTCACCCTCTCGTACATGCGGCACGCCCGCCCGGAGCCGCTGCCGGGCGTCGAGCGGCGCACCGCGATGTTCGCGCCCGCCCACGACCAGGACGTCCTCAGCGTCCACATCTGCGACTTCGACGACGCGCCCGACCTCCGGGTCGAGCTGATGTACGCGGAGGACGTCTTCGACGAGGACTTCCCCATCGCCTCGCTGGCCGGTCACCTCACGACGCTGATCGAGAAGGGCCTGGAGTCCGGGGACCGGCCGCTGTCGGCGGTCCCCGTGCTGACCGAGGCCGAGCGGGCGGATCTGACCCGCGGCCGCGCCCGCGGCCCGGTGGTCCCGTACGCCGATCGGGCCACCGTGCACGGCCTGTTCGAGGCCCAGGCGGCCCGCAGGCCCCAGCAGACCGCCCTGGTGGACGGCGCCACCGGTCAGTCGCTCAGCTACGCCGAGCTCGACGCGCGCGCCAACCGGGTCGCCCGCGCGCTGCGCGCCGAGGGCGTGGGCCCGGACGACCGGGTCGCGGTGCTGATGGAGCGCGGGCCCGCCCTGCTGGTGGCGCTGCTGGGGGTGCTCAAGGCCGGTGGCGCGTATGTGCCGGTGGACCCCGGATACCCGGCCGAGCGCATCCGCTTCCTGCTGTCCGACAGCCGGGCCAAGGTCGTCCTCGTGGACGACGCCCTCCCCCAGGGCCTCACCACGGGCCCCGCCGCGGAAGGGGCCGGCCCTGCCGCGGAGGCGCCCGCGACCGCCACCGGGGCCGCCGAGGCCGGCGGAGCCACCGGGGCCGGCGCCCCGGCGATCGCCGCGGCCGTGCGCCCGCTCTCCGACCTGCTGGCCGCCCAGCCCTCCGGGGCGCCCCTGGAGCCGCTGGCCACCTCCCGCGACCTCGCCTACGTCATCTACACCTCCGGCTCCACCGGCCGCCCCAAGGGCGTCATGGTGGAGCACCACAGCGTGGTGAACCGGCTGGCGTGGATGCAGCGCGCGTACCCCATCGCCGAGGGCGACACCCTGCTCCAGAAGACCCCCGTCTCCTTCGACGTGTCCGTGTGGGAGCTGTTCTGGTGGGCCGTCGAGGGCGCGCGGCTGGCGCTGCTCCCGCCCGGCGGCGAGAAGGACCCCGAGGTGATCCTGCGCACCATTCAGGAGCGCCAGGTCGGCGTGGTGCACTTCGTGCCCTCGATGCTCGGCCCGTTCCTGGACCTGCTGGAGGACTCCCCGGAGCTGGTGGCCGCCACCCGCTCGCTGCGCACGGTCTTCTGCAGCGGCGAGGCGCTGCCGCCGGCCCGCGTCGAGCAGTTCAACCGGCTGCTCGGCGGCGGCCCGGCGCCGGCGCCCCGGCTGGTGAACCTGTACGGGCCCACCGAGGCGACGGTGGACGTCTCGTACCACGACTGCCCGGACGGCTCCGCGGGCCCGGTGCGCCGGGTGCCCATCGGCCGCCCGATCGACAACACCCAGCTGTATGTGCTGGGCGCGCACGACGAGCCCCAGCCGGTGGGCGTCCCCGGCGAGCTGTGCGTCGGCGGCGTGCAGGTGGCCCGCGGCTATCTGGAGCGCCCCGAGCTGACCCGCGAGAAGTTCGTCGACGACCCGTTCACCCCCGGCGGTCGGCTGTACCGCACGGGCGACCTGGCGCGCTGGCTCGCCGACGGCTCGATCGAGTACCTCGGCCGCATCGACGGCCAGGTGAAGATCCGCGGCAACCGGGTGGAGACCGGTGAGGTGTCCGCCGCGCTGTGCACGGCGCCCGGCGTCCGGGACGCCATCGTCGTGGACCGCGTCACCGAGGACCGGGGCACCCACCTCGTGGGCTACTACGTCGCGGCGGCCGAGGTGCCGGCGGCGACCCTGCGCGCCCATCTGCGCGAGCGGCTCCCCGAGTTCATGGTCCCCGCGCTCTTCCACCGCATCGACCGGGTGCCGCTGACGCCCAACGGCAAGGCCGACCGCAGGGCGCTGCCGGAGCCCGGGAGCGCCCCCTCGCCGGCCGGGCGCCAGGAGCCGCGCACCGAGGCGGAGGCCGTGCTCGCGGGCATCTGGGCCACAGTGCTCAAGGTCGAGCGGGTCGGTGTCCACGACGACTACTACGCGCTCGGCGGCGACTCGATCCTGATGCTGCGGATCAGGGCGGAGGCGGCGCGGCACGGCCTCCACTTCTCCCTGGGCGACCTGGTGCGCAACCCCACCGTGGCGGCGCTCGCCGCCCTGGCGGACACCGGGCCGCGCGAGGGCGCGGGCGGCGAACTGCGGCCCTTCGCCCTGGTGTCGAGCGTGGACCGGGCCCGGCTGGAGGGCGTCGCCGAGGACGCGTATCCGCTGACCCGCCTCCAGCTCGGCCTGCTCTACCACAGCCGCCGGGACGAGCGCTCGGCCGTCTACAAGGACGTCTTCCGCTACAGCCTCGAACTGCCGTGGGACGAGGCGGCGTTTCGCGCCGCCCACGAGCGGCTCGTGGCGCGCCACCCGGTGCTGCGCTCCTCCTTCGACCTGGCCCACCACTCGGAGCCGCTGCAGATCGTGCGCCCGCGGGTCGTCGGGGGCCTCGACATCGCCGATCTGCGCTCGTGGGGCGCGGCGGAGGCGGAGGCGGAGATCCTGCGGCACGTCGAGGAGCGCCGCTACCACCCGTACGTGTTCGACCGGGCGCCGCTGCACCTGCTGCGCGCCCATGTCCTGCCCGACGGCGTGGAGCTGGTGCTGAGCTTCCACCACGCGATCCTGGACGGCGGCAGCGTGGCGAACCTGCTGCGCGAGCTGCTCCAGGACTACGCGCACCGCCTGGGCCTGGGCATCGGGCCGGTCGCCGAGGACACCCTGCCCTCCCCCGCCCACCATGTGCTGGCGGAGCGGCGGGCGCTGGAGTCGGCGGACACCCGGCGCCACTGGCGGGAGCTGCTGGCCGGTGCCGACCCGCTGCGCGTCGAGGGGTGGCGGCCGCACGAGGCACCGGCCGGCGCCGAGCAGATCGTGCGCCGGGTGGAGCTGCCCGAGGAGCTGGCCGCCGGGGTGCGCCGACTGGCCCACGAGCACGCGCTGCCCGTGAAGTCCGTCCTGCTCGCCGCGCACTGCCTGACGCTGCGGCTGCTGACCGGCCGCGAGGACGTCGTCACCGGGGTGGTCACCCACGGGCGGCCGGAGCGGGAGGGCGCCGAGCGGATCGCCGGGCTGTTCCTCAACACCGTGCCGGTGCGGCTGGACACGGCCGCGGAGAGCTGGCTGGCCGTGGCCCGGGAGGCCTTCCGGCAGGAGCGCGAGGGCCACGCCCACCGGCTCTACCCGCTGAGCGCGATCCAGGAGGACCACGGCTCCGCCGTGTTCGAGACGGCGTTCAACTACGTCCACTTCCGCCAGCTCGCCGAGGTGCTGGATCTGCCCGGCGTGCGGCTGCGGTCCTTCCGCACCTGGGAGGAGACCAACTTCGCGCTGCTGGTCAACGCGGTGACCGACCCGGCCGGTGACCGCCTCGGGCTGCGGATCGACTGCGACGGCCGCGTCTTCGGCGCCGGCCAGGCCGATCTGCTGGCCGAGAGCTACCTGGCGGTGCTGCGGCGCATGGTGGAACGGCCCGGGGAGGAGGTGGACTTCGCGTTCCTCGCGCCGGCGCCCGCGCGCCCCGCGGCCGTCGTGCCCGCCCCGCGCGGTGTGGTCGCGTCCTTCCTGGAGCAGGCCGCCCGCACCCCCGCCGCGACCGCCCTCGCCATGGGCGATCAGCGGTGGAGCTACGAGCGCCTGGCCGCGGCCTCCGGCGCGGTGGCGCGGCGCCTCGCGGACCTGGGCACCCCGGCCGGGGCGCGGATCGGCATCGCCATGGACCGCTCCCCCGAGACGGTCGCCGCGATCGTCGGCACGCTCAGGGCGGGGGCGGCGGTCGTCCCCCTGGACACCGGCTATCCGCCGGAGCGGCTCGCCGCGATGATCGAGCGCTCCGCCCCGTACCGGGTGATCGCGCACGAGCGGCACGCGCATCTCGTGACCGACCGGGAGCTGGTGCTGTCCGCCGAGTCCCTGGCGGCGGCCGACGCCGGCGGCACCGACGCCGGTGACCTGCCGCTGCCGAACCCGGAGTCGACCGCGTACGTGCTGTTCACCTCGGGCTCCACGGGCACGCCCAAGGGGGTGGCGATGCCACACCGCTCCCTGGCGAACCTGGTGGCCTGGCAGAACCGGATACCCAGCGGCGCCGTGGGGGGCACGACCCTTCAGTACGCGCCGCTCAGCTTCGACGTGTCCTTCCAGGAGATCTTCTCCACGCTCTGTTCCGGAGGCACGCTGCTGCTGATCGGCGAGGCCGAGCGGCGCGACATGCCCGCGCTGCTGCGGCTGCTCGACCGGGAGGGCGTCCAGCGGGTCTTCCTGCCGTATGTCGCGCTCCAGCAACTGGCCGAGGCGGCCGACGCGCTGGGCATCGCCCCGCGGGCGCTGCGGGTGCTGATCTCCTCCGGGGAGCAGCTGCGGGTCACCGACGAGATCCGGCGCTTCCTGGCGGCCCTGCCGGGGGCCCTGCTGGAGAACCAGTACGGGCCGACCGAGTCGCATGTGGTCACCAGCTTCACCATGACCGGTGATCCGGCCGCCTTCCCGGCGCTGCCGCCGATCGGCCGGCCCATCGACGGGGCCGAGGCGCTCGTGCTCGACGCCCGGCTCCGCCCGGTGCCGCCCGGGGTCAAGGGCGAGATCCACCTCGGCGGGGCCTGCCTCGCCGAGGGGTACGAGGGCCGCCCCGACCTCACGAAGGAACGTTTCCTCGCACACCCGTTCGGCGCCGATGGCGAGGTTCTCTACCGCACCGGCGACCTCGGCCTCGTGCTGCCCGGCGGCGACATCGTCTGCGCCGGCCGGTCCGACTCCCAGGTCAAGGTGCGCGGCTTCCGCGTCGAGACCGCCGAGGTCGAGATCGCCATCACCCGGCTCGCCGGGGACCACCCCGGAATCCGGGAGGTGGCCGTCGTGGCCCGGCGCCGCGAGGGGAATGACACCTTCCTCGCCGCGTTCCTGGTCGGCGACCCCGAGGGCGCCGACCTCGACGAGCTGCGCAAGCGACTGCGCGCCACGCTCCCCGAGTACATGGTTCCCTCGCACATCGAGTGGCTGCCGCGGCTGCCGCTGACGCCCAGCGGCAAGCGGGACGACGCCGCGCTGCGCGCCGCCCCGCTCACCACCGGCGCGACGGCGGCCGGCGCCACGGAGCCCCGGGACGCGTACGAGCGGGTGCTCGCCGAGATCCTGGCCGACCTGCTCCAGCTCCCCGCCGTCGGGGTGCACGACAACATGTTCGACCTGGGCGGCACCTCTCTGACGGCCATGCGGCTGGTGGTGCTCATCGAGCAGCGCTACGGCGTGAACGTGCCCCTCTCCGGCTTCATCGCGGCGCCCACGGTCGCCGAGCTGGCGGCGCGGCTGCGCTCGGGGGACGCGGTGCCGGCGTTCGACCCGCTGGTGCCGATCCGCCCGCAGGGCGACCGCCGGCCGCTGTTCATGGTCCACCCCATGGGCGGCAATGTGCTGTGCTACCTCCCCTTCGCCCGCCACCTCCCCGCCGACCAGCCGCTGTACGCCCTCCAGGCGGCCGGCGCCGAGCCGGGCACCGAGCCGCTGCGCTCCGTGCCCGAGCTGGCGGCGAGCTATGTGGCGGCGCTGCGCCGGGTGCAGCCGCACGGCCCGTACACCATCGGCGGCTGGTCCTTCGGCGGCTTCGTGGCCTTCGAGGTGGCCCGCCAACTGCGCGAGGCGGGCGAGGAGGTCGCGGACCTGGTGCTGCTGGACACCACCGCGCTCAACCCGGGCGAGCGCGTCCGGCACAGCGACGACGCCCTGCTGGGCTGGTTCTTCTGGGAACTGCTGTGGCTGGAGCGCGGCGGCGCCTCGCCGATGGAGGTCATCCCCGAGGGGCTGACCACCCTGGAGGAGAAGTTCTCCTTCATCGCGCGCTTCGCGACGGAGGCGGGGGTGCTCCCGGCCGGCAGCTCGGGGGCGGTCGTGCGCCGGCTGTTCCGCGTGTACGAGGCGAACTGGACGGCGGCGCTGGAGTACCGCCCGGAGGCCGTGCCCCAGGACGTCACCCTCATCCGGGCGACCGAGCCGCTGCCCGAGGTGCTGCTGAGCATGCACGGCGCGGCCGGCAGCCGGCACGAGGACCCGGCCAACGGCTGGCAGCTCATGACGTGCGGCCGGCTGGAGGTCATCGGGGTGCCCGGCGACCACCTGACGATCATGGAGGAGCCGTATGTCGAGTACGTCGCCAAGACGGTCGCCGATGTGATCCAGCGCGAGCCCGCGGCCGTCGCCCCGCCCCGCCGGGCCGACTCCGACCACGCCGGTTCCGACCATGCCGGCTCCCGCCACAGCGGTCCCCACCACCCCGGTTCCGACCATCACCACGAGAAGAAGTGACTCCCATGACATCCACCGGCACCCCCCTCGGCGCGCCCGCCGGCCGGCCCCTGAAGGCCGTCGTCATCGGCGCGGGCATCGGCGGGCTGACCACCGCCGTCGCGCTGCGCCGGGTCGGCATCGACGTGGAGGTCCACGAGCGCGCCTCCGAACTGCGGGCCGCGGGTTCGGCGCTGTCCGTGATGAGCAACGCGATCGCCGCGCTCGACACCCTCGGGATCGACCTCGGCCTGGAGAAGCGCGGCCGGGCCATCGAGACCTTCACCATCATGGATTACGCCGGGTCACCGATCCGGGACCTGCCGCTCAAGGAGGTCACCGACCGGCTGGGCGTGCCCTGCGTCTGCGTCAGCCGAGCCGACCTCCAGCAGGCGCTGCTGGAGGAGGCGGACGGCATACCGCTGACCCTCGGTTCCGCCGCCACCGGCTACACCGCCGACGACACCGGGGTCACCGTCCGCTTCGAGGGCGGCGGCGAGGCCCGCGGCGACCTCCTCATCGGCGCCGACGGCTTCCACTCCGCCGTGCGCCGCCAGTTCGTGGGCCCCGAGGACTCCCGGGACAGCGGCTACATCTGCTGGCTGGCCGTCGTGCCCTTCGACCACCCCCGGCTGACCCCGGGCTACGTGGGCCACTACTGGGGCAGCGGGCAGCGCTTCGGACTGATCGACATCGGCCACGGCCGGTACTACTGGTGGGGCACGAAGAACATGCCCGCCGAGCGCTCCCACCACTGGCCCGGCGGCAAGGACGAGATCACCGAGTCCTTCGCCGGCTGGGCGGAGGAGGTCCAGGAGATCATCCGGCGGACGCCGGAGGAGCTGATCCTCGGCGTGCCCTCGCGCGACCGGGCCTTTCTGGAGCGCTGGGGCGAGGGCCGGGTCACCCTGCTCGGGGACGCTGCGCACCCCATGCTCACCACCCTCGGCCAGGGCTCGGGCATGGCCATCGAGGACGCGGTGGTGCTCGCCCGCACCCTCGCCGAGCTCCCGGGCGACGTGCCGCGGGCGCTGCGGACGTACGAGGACCGCCGCCGGGAGCGCACCCGCGGCATGGTGGCCGCCTCGCGGAGCCTGAGCGATCTGGAGCAGGCCGAGACCCCGGAGCGGCGCGCGCAGCGCGACGACCACTTCCGGCTGGCGTCCCACGCGTCGCTGGTGCGGCAGTACGAGGAGTCGCTCACCTTCCCCGGCCTCGACTGACGGCCTGGACCCGCAATGCGCTGACGGCGCGTCACCCGTTCCGGGTGGCGCGCCGTCGCCGTACATCCACGAGCTGACGGCGGGCGCCCGCCGTCCCGCTGAAGTCTGACGGACAACAGGATCACAGGCTGATCCGCACGGCTCCGGGCGCGCCTAGGTTCGTGATCGTCACTGCTGACGATCGAGGAGAACGGCGATTCATGTACGGCAAGGCGTGTGCCCCGGAGTACCAAGGAGCGCTCGGTTCGGCCCTGTCGGTGAACTCCGATTACGAGGAGGTGCTGGCCACCGCCGTCGAGGCGCAGCGGCGGGCGGGCTCGGAGCTGGAGTACGCGCGGGCCGCGCTCGCCGTGGCGGAGGCGCAGCGGCGGCTCGGTCGGGTGGCGGAGGCCGAGCGGTCCTGGCGGGAGAGCTACCGCGCGGGGCGGCGCGCCGGTGATCCGGGGGCCATGGCCTGGGCGCTGTGGAGCGGGGGGACGCTGGCCCGGCAGCGGGGGTCGCTGGCGCTGGCCCGGCGGTGGCTGGCGGCCGCGGCGGAGCTGGCGGCGTCCGGCGGCGACCGGCTGGCGCGCGGTTACGCGCTGGCGGGGCTCGCCGAGACCGGCCGCATCCAGGGGGACTACGCGGCCGTCGACGCGCTCCACGAGCAGTTGCTCGCCGAGGGCCGGGCGCACGGCGAGGCCCGGCACATGGTGTGGGCGCTGGAGGGCATCGCGCAGATGCACCGCCACCGAGGCGCCCTGGACACCGCGCTCGCGATGTTCGAGGAGGCGGCCGACATAGCGGGGGCGGCGGACGACGCCCGCGGCAGGGCGTGGGCGCTGCGCGGCATCGCCGATGTGCGCTCCCTGCGCGGCGAGCCGGAACGCGCCCTGGAGCTGCTGTCCGAGGCCGAGGCGACCTGCCGGCGGATGCGGCTGACGAGCGCGCTGGCCTACAACCACAAGATGCGGGGCAACGTCCTGTTCCGCGCGGGGCGGTACGAGGAGGCCCGCGCGGTGTACGCGGGGGCGCTGGCGGAGTTCGAGGCGATCGAGGAGCGCCGGGGCGCGGCGCTCTCGCGGCTGGGCCTGGTCAAGTCCCGCTGGCACCTGGGCCGCTCGGCCGGGCGCACGCTGGCGGACCTCGACCTGCTGGGCGCCGAGGTCGCGTCGATCGGTCTGGATCGGGCGCGCGAGTCGGTCGCCTCCTTCCGCGCGGAGGTGAGCGCGGCCGTGACCGGGGCGGGGACGGGGGCCGGCGGCGCGGCGGACACGGCGACGGCGGCCTGACCCGTACGGGCCCGGGACCGTACGAGCCCGGGGCCCGGCCGGCCGCTCACGGGCGGGGAATCGCCGTGGGGCCCGTGGGAGTGCCGATCGCGATGTGGGGCCGGGCCCGCGGGTCCACCCAGGCGAGCAGGCGCGCCATGGTGTCCGCCGGGACGGAGACGCATCCTGCGGTGGCGCCCCGGCCGTTGACGTGCAGGAAGATCCCGGCTCCGCGGCCGCGCACGGGGCGGTCGTAGTTGAAGGCGACGACCAGGGCGTGGGCGTACTGGGTGCGGTAGGAGGCCAGCCGCTCGGCCCGGCCCGGGGCGCAGTCGCGCGGCAGCGGCGCCACCCACCGGTTGTAGGCGGCGGAGGCGGGGTCCTGACACCACCAGGAGTCGGCGGTGACCCGGCGGTAGCGGATCGAGGTGCCGGGCGGGGCGGGCCGCAGTCCGAAGCCGAAGGGCAGCGCGTACAGCCCCGTGGGGGTGGTGGCCGTGCCCTGCTTCCGCCGGTGGCCCTCGACGAGGCCGCCGGCCCCGAAACGGGCCGGCGCCCGGCCGCGCCGCGCCCAGCCGCCGTCGGGGCGCCGGTCCCACCAGCTCAGGGTGCCGGTGGTGGAACGGGCGCCGGGCGCCTCGGCCGTGATGAGCTGCCGGGCACCGACGGACGCCGCCGACCAGGCCGGCGGCGGCGGCTCGGCGGTGTTGGCGGTGACGGTGGCCGTGGCGGTGGTGGTGCCCGGCGCGACGAGCAGCGCCGCGCACAGACACAGGCGCAGCGTAAGACGGAGCGGGAGACGGAGAAGAAGGGGGAGGCGGCGGGGAGCGAGCGCCCGGCATCGCCGGGGGTGGGGCCTTCGCCCGATTCGGGTCATACCCGCACGGTAGAAAACCGGGGGGCGCGCGGGTGGTGACATCACCGATTCTTTTCGACCGGTCCTGCCCGGAACCGCCTCGCGCAGCTCACGTCGATGCGACACTACTGCACATTCGTCAAGGGCTCAGCGGCGGATCGGGGGGCGAACCATGCCCATGTGGGCCGCTTGTTTATGGGGACTCGGGGGAGCCGGCGCCGTCGAGGCGCTCGCGCTGATCGGAGCGATTCGGCGGGTGGGGGGCTTCCCCTGGCAGGTCGAGGGGGAACTGGGACCCGGACCGTACGCCGTGGTGGTGCTGTTGCGGCTCGGCGTCGGGGTGGTCGCGGCCGCCGCGCTGGGCATGAGCGGCCAGATGGGCGTGGTGGCCAGCGCCATCGCGGCCGGCATCGCCGCGCCCAAGCTGCTGGAGCAACTGGGCCAACAGGCCCTGGCCGCCTCCTCTCTCGCCGCCGCGCCGGGGCAGGCGCTGACGGCGTCCGAAACCGGATGTGCCGGCGGCCCGTCCAAGGGTGAGAGCTAGACGCGTGCGCGAGCCGGTGGCACGAGGACCGGCCGGCCGGACGCACGCCGCGCCCGAGGGCGAGAGCCAGAAGGGGGGAGAGATGCGAACCGATTCCCGAAGGGGGCGCCTGTGGGCGGGCCTCCTCCGGCTGACGCCGGCGTTCGTACCGCCGACGCGCCCCGCGCCCGGCGACCTGAAGGGAAAGCTGCTGGTGGGGCTGGCCCGGGCCACCCCCGCCTTCAGCCCCGGCGGCGCGCCGCCCCAGGCGCCGCCGGGGCTGAAGGC
>NZ_JBPQTV010000046.1:0-28134 GCF_051386515.1 Streptomyces sp. URMC 123
CTCGCGCCCTCCCCGCCGCCACCCGGCAGGGAGGGCGCCTTCGTCCCGAATGGAGAACACCGTGGACTTCCACCCCACCGCCGGCCGCCCGATGTCCGACTCCGAGGCCGCCGCCGAAGCCAGGCGGATCATCGAGACCGAGTTCCGCACCGAGCAGCCGGTCCGCCAGTTCGAGACGTCGTTCCGCGACGACACCCCGCTGCCCCGCTACGGCGACACCCCGCCCGTGAAGCAGGACGACCGGCGGATCGTGCCCGCCTGGGCGGCCGGGATCGCCGTCGCGAGCATCGGCGTCGGCGCCGGCGTCACCGGCATCGGCTGCGGCGCCTGGCTCGTGCTCCAGGGCCTGGCCTCCGTCACGCTCGCCGGCGTCCTCATGGTGACCCTGCCCTTCGCGGGCATCGCGATGGTCGCCACCGTGATCGGCGGCGTGATCAGCAAGGCCCGCTCCTCCGTCACCAAGACCGTGTACGAGGGCCCGGTCACCCAGCACACCGAGATCCACAACAACAGCAGCACGCGCGGCATGTTCTTCGCCCGCACCCGCAACGACATCCACCGCTGACATCGGGCGCCCTGCGTCGTACTCGAACCCCGCCCGCACCGGGCGGAGTCGAGTACGGGGCAGGCCGCCCGCAGCAGCGTGCGCCGTCCGTCGCCCCTCGAAGGAGAAGCCGACCGTGACCGACCACAACGACCGCTCCCAGAACCCCGGCCAGCGCCAGCAGTCCCCGACCGACGGTGCCCAGCTCCGCAACCTCCTCCCCGCCCAGCTCACGCCCCAGCTCGACGAACCCGACGAGCAGCAGACGCGGCTGACCGCCCTGCGCGAGTGGTGGGACGACGCCTGGGACGACGGCGGCTTCCTGCACGACCGCTGGGAGGACCTGCGCCGCGCCCCCGAACTCGGCTGGCACGGCATGGCGAACTGGGTGAAGGCGGCCCTCGGACTCGCCGGGATCTGCGCCGTCCTCATCCTGCTGGACGGCGCGACCGAGGTCCTGGTCGACGCGCTGCACCGCCTGCTGACCGCCGTGCCGCGCGTCCAGGTCGGCGCCGACACCTCCACCGGCGTCGTCGCCGTGATCGACCAGCCGATCCGCTCCTACATCGCCGCCCACTGCGCCGGGCTGCCGATCAGCGCCTCCACCGTCTACACCCTGTGGCAGGTGACCGGCCTGTTCTCCCTGGTCGCCGGGTTCATCACCCGCAGCAACGGCATCCGGCTGACGTGGACGGCCTGGGGGATTGCGGGCATGGCGATGGTCTGGACGACCACCCCGGACACCTCGCGCACCGTCGCCACCGCCATCGCCGTCCTCGCTTGGACGTTCGCCTCGGCCTTCGCCCTGCGCGGGCTGAACCTGCGCCCGCGGGTGTACTCCTTCGTACACGCCGGCGCCCCGCAGATCACGGTCCAGCCGCAGATTCACATCCCGGCCCAGCCCGACGGCCCCGCCCCGGACAACGTCCGCCGGCTGGGCCGCTGATCCGGTCGCTCCGCCTGGCTGCCGGCCGCCGTCGCCCGCACCCGGGCGGCCCGGCTGCCGGGGACCGGGCAGGCCGACCGGCCTGAGCTCCACCCGCCGACTCTGCTTGCCGCCTGACCCGAGAGGACCACCGCCCATGAGCACCGCCACCCTCGCCGCCTTCATCGAGCCGGATCGCCCCAAGAACCTGCTGATCAGGTTCATCACCGTCGGCGGCGCGTACGTGGACGTCACCGGCCCCGGCAAGCACTCGGACAAGAACCGCTGGGACTGCCGCGGCTGCGGAGAATCCTCCGACCGGCCCGCGGCGGACTTCCTGTGCTTCATTCGGCCGGACGCCAACAACCACGCCGCCGCCTGCCGCGCTATCCCGCTGCGGTGACCGCCCGCCGCCCGCGCGCCGCCCTGCTGCTGGCCGCCGCCGTCCCGCGCGCCGCGGCGACGGCCACCGCGCTCAAGGCCGGTCACCTCAAGCTCTACGCCGACCGGCACCGCATCGAGATCACCGCCCGACCCCGGCCGGGCTGCCCGCGCTGCCGCGGCGAGGGCGGCTGGTGGACCGGCGGCGCCTTCCCCGAGATGGAGGCGTGCGGCTGCTGGTCCGGCCGCCGCGAACTCCGCGTGCGGCTCGTGCCCGTCCCGGCCTGGGACGAGCCTCCCCTGCCGGAGGCCGGCTGGGGCGAAGGCACCACGGGGCGTCCGCGGCATCGGCAAGAAGCCGGCCGCACCGCCTCCTCCACCTGCTTCGAGATCAGGAGACCCCTGCATGCAGCGTCCCGCCGTTTTCGCCGCCCTGCTCGGACTCACCCGCGCCGCCAGCGCAGTCGGTGATTTCTGGGTTCAGGACGACTTTTGTGCCCGTGTGAAGGGCGCCTCCGACGACCACCCGGTCACCTACCAGGACCCGGACACGAAGGAGAAGATGACGCACGGCACGGCCGACGGCCGTAAGGCGTGCCTGCATCACTGCCTCACCTACACGGCCACTCAGGCGATCGTGGCCGGGCTCGGCGCCCGGGCCCTGGGCATCCGCGTCCACCCCGGAGTCGCTGCGGCCGCGCTCGCCCTGTCCTTCGGCACCCACTACATCGCCGACCGCCGTGTCCCGGGGAAGGGCCTGTTGGAGAAGCTCGCCACGAAGACCGGCAAGGGCGACTTCTACCACCTGGCCGACTACGGCATCAACGGCGCCTTCCACCTCGACAGCGCGTGGCACCACGGCTGGGAGACCCTCGCCGCGCTCATCGCCACGGCCAAGGCCACCACTCGGTAACCGGCCGGCCCCGGGCGCAACGCCAGCGCGCCTGGGGCCTGGGCCGGCAGCGCCTCCCTGGCCTCCGACAGATTGAGGACGACCCCAAGCGCCGGCGACGTCGACCAGGAAGATCTCGTCACGGTCCTGGGCGAGCCCATCGAGGCCACCGCCCCGCCCGACTGCTGCATGGCGTCCGTCGCGCAGTTCCTCACCGTCGCCGTCCGCCGAGCCGAGCAGCTCAACCCGTCCGCGGCGCCGACCCCTCCGCCCGCTGCACGAAGCCGCCGCCCTGGTCACGACCTCGATCACCCTGCGCCCGGGCGGCCGCCGGTGTCCGGCCGCACCCGTACCCGGCTGGAGCGCGTGCGCGCGCGTCGGCCGGGATCGTGAGGCTCGCCCTCCAGCAGATCGAAGACGAACTGGTCGGCCCGATCGACGCCAAGTTCCTCGCCGAGACGCTGCGCGAGCTGTTCGACGAGGCCGCGGCCGTCGCCCACGACTCCGCCGGGATGCGCCTGCACCTGGCCACCTCCACCCTCCACCCGCGAGGAGAACGCCCATGAAGACCACCTTCGAAGGCACCATGCAGCCGCTGGACACGACCATCCCCGACCCGGCGCTGATCGTCCTGATCGGCGCGGCGGGAAGCGGCAAGTCCACCTGGGCGAGCACCTGGCCCCTCACGCAGGTCCTGGAGCTCGACCAGTTCAGGGCGATGGTCTCGGACGAGGCCGGGGACCAGTCGGCCACCATGTCCGCGGTCAACGTGATGCACACCGTGCTGGAGGCTCGCCTCGCCCGTAAGAAGACAACGGTGATCGACGCCACGAACACCGAGCAGCGGGTGAGGGCCGGCCTTCTGCAGATGGCCCGGAACTACGGCGTGCCCACCGTCGCGCTCCTGGTCTCCACCCCGGCCTCAGTCTGTGTCGAGCGCCAGGCCGACCGGACCCCGGACCGCGCCGTGCCCGAGGGCGTCGTACGCCGCCAGCACGCCGAAGCCGTCGCTGCCTTCCCCGGCCTGCGCGACGAGGGCTTTGACCACGTCGTCTTCGCCGACCACATCCACCGCCTGGAGCCGCTGCTCAAGCGGGCCAGCGACACCCGCCGCCGCGAACTCGGCTGGGACGGCGGCGACGGCCTGGGCGCCCTGCACCTGGTCCGCCGCCTCTTCGGCTCCGAGGTACTGCCGCTGTGGCGGTGGCGGGACAACCCGGCGCTCGCCGGCGGCGACCGCGTCGGCGAGATCCGCCTCGGGCCCGACCGCTTGGTCCTCGCCCTGCGCACCGACGCCGACGGCGAGGGCGACGTCGGATTCGACCTGCTGGTCTGCTGCCCGTACGACGGCTGCGACGCCCCGGCGTGGCAGGCCGTCCACGACGTCACCGACCTGCTGATCGCCCACACCAGCGCGCGCCCGCACCCGGACACCGTCTGCACCATCCACGGCGGCCCGGACGACGTCGACCAGCAGGACAACGATCACGACCAGCACGACGTCCTCGAGGTCCGCGCCGACCTGGAAGCGCAGTCCGCGGACGCGGCCCGCGCGTGAGCTGCGCCCTGCGCGACGACGGCTTCGACCACGTCCTCTTCGCCGACAACCTCCACCGCCTGGAACCGCTGCTGAAGCGCGCCAGCGGCACCCGCCGCCGCGAACTCGGCCAGCTCTTCGCCATCGAGTACGACGACCCCGCCTACCGATAGGAGCACCACAATGTCCGTCACCGTGATCACCATCGAAGACCTCATCCGCCGCTACGCCGACGACATCGCGTACGTCGCGCAGGAACCTGCGGCCTCCGACCTCGGCACCTTCATCAACCAGCTCGAAGTCACCGTTCCGCGCTACAGCGATGCCGGCATCAACGGGCACGAGGACCTGGAGACCGCCGCAGGCCACCTCAACGAGGCCTGCGGCAACGCCGACGAGAGCGTCCGCAATGCCTTCCTGCAGCGAGCCGACGAACTTCTCTACCCGATCGTCTGGGACATGACGCAGGAGTACCGCGACGCGGTCGACGACTGACCGGGCTGCCCCTGGCCGGCCTGGCGCCTCTCGCGCCCCTGCGAGCACGGGCCCCGCCTTGGGCGGGGCCCGTTTCATCGCTGGAGCCTCACACCCGTACCGGCGTCCTCCAACGCTGACCACCGCTCTGACGGCTCCTCGTGTCGCCCCGGCCCAGGCGCCCGGGCGGCTCGAGCTTCACCTGCTCCTGCCACCCTGCGCCGCCCCACGCCGGGGCGGCAGGCGCACGTTCACGTCCCATCCGCCACCAAGGGAGACCGCGATCGTGTCCGTCACCATCAACGCCCACCAGCTCGGCCGTCTGATCAACCGGACGATCGGCCACATCGGCAGCGACCCGCATGGGCGGCTGCACGGCATCCGCCTGGAGGCCGACCACGAGTTCCTGTACGCGATCGCCTCCGACGGGTACACCGTCGCCGTCGCCCGCTACCGCCACCACGGCCTCGGCGGCGTGCCGTTCGCCCGCACGCTCCCGGCCCACTGCGCGACCTCGCTGCGCGAGTGGCTCGACGCTTACTCCGGCTGCGACCCGGTGACCGTGACCGTGCTCGAGGAGCAGATCCGGTTCACCGCGCCCCAGGGCGAGCTCGCCATCACTGTCCGCGGCGATGGACGGTTCTTCGACTGGCGCGGTGTGCTGCGCGGCATCCTCGAGCAGACCTGCGACACCAACGGTGCGTTCCCGATGCTCGGCACGCAGCTTCTGGGCCGGTTCCGCGCCGCCGACGAGTGGCTCCGAGTCCGCGTCACCGCCGACCGGCAGGCCGTGCTGTTCGTCGGCGAGGACTTCCTCGGCGCTCAGATGCCTACCCGCGCACGCCGTGACGGCGTCGGCGCCGAGCATTTCCCCTCCCTCGACCAGGTCCACGCTTCCTGGCAGCACACCCTGTCCGTCAGCGAGGCCACCACCATGGCGGACGGCATTCCCGCCGGACCGAACCGCCGTCGGTACGAGGCCAGCAAGGACGTCGCCGAGACGGCCGGCGACCTGCTCAAGCAGACCTTGCGCAGCACGCACCACATGGTCTCCACGGGCCTGTCCTCTGAGGCGCTCCTTGCCTACGCCATCTCCGGCGTCATGGCCTGGAGCGCGTACCGCTACCTCGACGCCCTGCGCACCGCCGACCCCAAGCTCGCGGCCACCATGGTCGCCGAGACCGCCGACGAGCTCGAAGGCGGCGAGATCGGCGAGTTCGCCTGGGATGCCGCCAAGTCCGCTGGCCATGATCCGAAGAAGTGGTCGGACGAGTTCGAGGCGTGGCTGGCCAAGAGGGAGCCGGCCGCCGAGCAGGCCAGCAACCAGTCCCCCGCCAGCGCGGCCTGATACCCACCAGCCTGCCGCCCTGGCGTCGTTTCCACCGGGAACGGCCAAGCGCCCAACGGTCCTCCGTGCGGCGCACTGCCTCGGCGCACCGGTTCCCGAGCCGGGAGCCTCGCCGAGCGCCGTGCCGAGCAGTCGATCCCGTCCGCAGCGGCGCCTCGCCGGCGGCACCTCGTGCTCGCTGCACGAGGCCGCCGCCCTTCATCACCACGACCAGGCCGGGCCGCCCGTCGGGGCTGCCCGCGCCCTTCACCCGCAGGGAGACATCTCAGATGACGCGCACGAAGGCGATGAACCCGCCCCGGGGGCAGTGCCGGCAGTGCTGGTACCACGCGCACGCCAGCCGCGAGGCGCACGCCGGGCTCGGTCCGCGGGAGGACTGCCCGCAGTGCGTGGACCACATGGTCAACGGCCACCCCGATCACCTGATCGTCCGCTGACGCCCGCTGCCCGAAGCCGCGGCCCCGCTCACCAACAACCTCGGAGTGGTCCCTCCTGCGGGCCGCCTTGGCCTGCCGCCTGCCCAGTTGCGGCTTCACCGGGCCCCGCTGACAGCCACAGCACGGCCGTACGGCTCGCGCACCAGGGTCTGCGACGCGGCGCGCCGCCGCGGCGAAGGCCGGACGAGACACCCGCGGGCGTCCGGACAGTTGGAGCGCCTGCGGCTACCGGCCCGGCTGGGAGCTCGGCGGGACGGCCGCGACCGCCGGCCGCTGGAACGACCCCTACAGCGGGGCCCGCGTCAGCGCCGTCGCGCTGTAGCTCCGCCCCGGGACGGCCGCCAAGGCCACAAACCAGTCGACCGCCCCGGGTCACCCATCCCGTACGAGACGAGAGGGAGATCCAAGTATGGACCCCGTAGCCCGCGCCCGGAACCTGTTCGAGCGCGCTCTCCTCATCACCACCCTCGCGGTCGCGCTCACGCTCCACCGGCGCCTGGCGGCAGAACGCCGCGACCCGCTCACCGGAGCCCAGCGCCGCGCCGCCTTCGAGCGCCGCGCCCAGCGCCTGCTCGCCCGCCACCGGCAGGACTCCCTGCTCTGCCTGGTCGACCTCGACCACTTCAAGGGCGTGAACGACACCCACGGCCACGCCGCCGGCGACGCCGTACTCGCCGCGACCGGCGAGCGCCTCGCCCGCTGGGCGGGACCCCGCGGTGTGGTCGGGCGGCTGGGCGGAGACGAGTTCGCCGTCGCGACCCGTGTGGACACCCGGGCCGGCGAGGAGGCGATGGAACAGCGCCTGGCGCAGCTGATGGACGCGCTGCACGAGCCCGTGCCCACGAAGGCCGGCCCGCTTCCCGTCGCCGCCTCGGTCGGCACCGCCGTCCCCGACTACCTCGGCATCCACGCTCTGCCCGCCCTGCTGCGCGGAGCCGATGTCTCCCTGTACCGCACCAAGCACTCCGGCCGGTACGGCTGGGCGCAGATCGAGGACCTGGAGGTGCCGACCGTCAACGGGCGCCGGCAGGGCCGCCTGGGCACGGCGCTGCCGGGGCGTGCCGCATGACGACCGACCTCGAGGGCGGCGACTGGATGCGCGGCATCAGCGTCCAGCAACCGCACGCCGCCTGCCTCCTCGCCGGGGCCCAGACGATAGTGAACAGTCCGCGGGCGTGGTCGTGGCGCGGCTGGCTGCTGCTGCACGCTGGCCAGCAAATCGACCGGGCCGCGCTGCGCGCGCCGTGGGTCGCCCGCACGATCCGCGGCCGCGAGCTGCCGACCGGCGCCGTGATCGGCGTCGCCCGGCTGACCGGCTGCCACCAGGACCCGGACGGCTCCCCGCCCTGCACCGCGTTTGCGCAGCCCGGGGCGTGGCATCTGGAAGTCAGCGACGCCCAGGCCCTCGCCCTGCCGATCCCGGCGCGCGGGCAGCCCGGTCCCTGGCGGCCCACCGAGGAGCTGGTCGACCAGGTCCTCCAGCAGCTGCCCAACGTGCGGCCGTGACTGCCCGGCGCCGCCACCTGCGCGCGGTGCCCACCCCGCCGGAGACGCCCGCGGCGCCCCTCCAGCTCCTGGACTGGCGCCACCACTCGCACTTCGGCCGGCCCGCCCCGTGCGTGCTGTGCGGAACCACCACCCCGCTGAGGTCCCACGCCAACGAGCCCGTGCACAAGGTTTGCGCGGAGTCCTGGAACGCGGCGCACCCCGGCGAGATGCGGTTCGTCTGCGACCCGCCCCAGGGCGGCGGAGCGACCGACCACGCCTGACCTCTACCTCCAGCGGGAGGACTCCATGAACAGCACCCAGCGCGACATCGACCACGCCCTCGCCTACCCGGAGCCGCCGGCCTCGCCGCTCTGGCACTGCGACGGCCCGCGGCCGCGGCCGCTCACGCCCGAGCAGCAGCGCCGCAACCGCGAGCTCCTGCTCCCCGCGCAGAAGCACCCGACTCGACCCCGCTCCCTTCACTCCACCCCCACCCTGGCGGAGACCCGCTGATGAACCCTCAGACGCACCTCGCCATCGACGGCTACGTCGACGCGATCCCAGCTCCCGGCGCCGGCTGGGGCACCGCCCGCTTCACCCTGATCCACTCCCCCGCCGACGCCGGCACCCGCGCGCCCGATGCCCCCGACACCGTGTACGCCTGCACCACCGCCGACCCGCGCATCGCCGACGTCCTGCTGCGTGAGATCCAGCCCGGCGACCTGGTGCGGGTCACCGGCATCGTCGTCCAGCCCGCGGACCCCGGCGCCCCGGCCCACTTCGCTGTCGACGCTCTGGAGGTCCTGGAGACCGCCCCCGCCCTCGCGCTGTACGGCCTCGTGCTGGAGCGCTGGGGCAACTGCGTGGCTGTCTTTGACGCCGACCGCGATGCGGTGCCGGTGTTCACCGCCTCCGGGCGCTGGGTCGGTGAGGCCGCCAGCCCGGACGCGATCAGCGACCTGATCGACGCCTGGGAGAACGGCGGCACACGATGACCACACCCCCTCGCCCAGCGCACCTTCCTGGAGCGGTCCCCTGCCGGCCGCCTCCGCGGCTCCCGGCCCACCGCCGGCTACGCCGCCGTCCAGCGCGCCCACGGCACCCAAGCCCCGGTCGCCATGGGCTTCGCCGCGGCGGCGCCTGGAGCAGTGAGCGCGCCGCTCCCCATCCCGCCTGCGGCCCCACGTCGTTGTGGCGGTGGGAGTACCGGTCAGCGAACCAGCATCCCACCCTCGCCCCCGCAGCCTGAGGAGAAGCCGATGACGCCCGCTCAGTGGTCCACGATCCACAACCTCGTTGCCTGGCTCGACCGCGAGAACGGCAGCGACCGTCACGAGATCACCCTGCGGCTGCTGAAACTCGCCGAGGAGACCGGCGAGGTGGCCCAGACATGGATCGGTGCCCTCGGCCAGAACCCCCGGAAGGGCACCACCCACACCACGGACGACGTGGCCAACGAGCTGTGCGACGTGATCGTCACCGCCGCGGTCGCCCTCGCCTCCATCACCGGCGCCGACGCCGAGCGCCTGTTCACCGCCAAGCTCCAGCAGATCGCCGACAGGGCCCAGGCCCCGGAGGCGGCTCACGGGCCCGCCCGGCTGCAAGCCCCCTCTCACCCACGGAGCGCACCATGACCGAACTGCCGGCACCCACCGTCCAGGCCACCCGGTACACCGTCTCCTGCCTTCCGGAGGACGACGTCAACGCGCGCCACTACGAGATCACCGTCGAATACCGCGGCGGCGGGCGCTGGGCCGTCACCCGGTTCAGCACCTGCCTCGGCGTCGACGGCACCTGGGCCCTCGGCATCAAGCCCTACGACCGCGGTGACGACTGGCTCGACGCCCACCGCTTCGACCTCGACACCGCGCTCCACCTGGCCAAGAAAGCCGCCCCCAGCGTGACGGTGAACGACGTCACCGCGGCCGACATCGCCCGCCGCAGGACAGACCAATGAGCCCCGCGCCTCCCTTCCCCGGCTGGTGCCGCCGACCCCGACGCTCATGCGGCCAGCGAACTGTGCGACGTGACCGTCACCACCGTGGCCGGCCCCCGCGAGAAAGACGACGAAGTCGCGGCGAGGCCCCGTCGGCGCGCAGCGTCCCGGAGGAGCGGCACCCCAGCAGGCGCCGCTTGTGCGGGGCCCGGCTGCCGCCGAGCTGCCGGAAGCCACAGGCCGGCCCCGTCCTGGCCACACCCGCCCCGACACGCACCTCCACCAGAGCGCGGCCGACCACCCACCGGAGAGAAACCATGACCAGCCCCATCGACCCCATCACCAAAACTCAAGCCTTGGCGCTCACCCTCGCCGCCCACTGGGCCGACGAAGCCGGAAGCCACCCCGACCACGACGATTCCCTCGCGAGCGACACCGCTGAAGTGGCATGGCTCGCCTACCAGGCACTCGCCGCCCTCGCCGGGCACGACCACGCCGCGGCCGAACACCTGGCGCGGCAGATCGAAGGCTGCGCGCTCGACATCGGCGACCTCGCCCGCCACACCCTCGAACGACACACCACAGACCCCCGCTGGGACCACCAACCCCTGAGCAACCACCTCACCCAGGAGGTCGCGTGAACCCCGCATCGGCCGCCGCCCCCGCCTGCACCATCTGCGCCCACACCCGTACGACGACGACCACGGGCACCAGGCCTGCCGCCCCTGCACCGACCGCGCCGATCACCACCCCGTAAGGCTGCCTCGGAGCGCCGTGCCCGGCCCCTCCCCGCCGGGCACGGCGCCCCGCTCCCGTACGTCACCAGCGACCCGGAGGTATCTCCGTGCGCCCGACGCACCCGATCCGCCTGATCTCGTTCGGCTACCTGCATCTGCCCACCGGCCCGGACGGCTGCCCCGTCCCGCCCGCCGCCGACCGGATCGAAGACGTCCGTGACCGGCTCCGCGACCCGGCCGCCGCCCGCGACATCCTCGACCTCGACGGCCTCGACCCCCGCGTCCAGGACGTCGTCCTGAACACCCCCGGCGCCCGCGAGCTGCTCGCCAACCTCACCGACGACGCGACCCTGCCCGCTGGCCCACGCCGCATCGCCATCGGATGCGCAGGCGGCCGCCACAGGGCATGCGGCCTCATCGAACTCCTGGCCCGAGCACTGCGCGACCGCGGCCGCGCAGTCGACGTCGAACACCTCCACGCCCATCTGCCGCGCGTCCTCACGACACCCGCCGGCCCCCGCATCACCGGCCCCGAGCAGGAGACCGCCGCCCGATGACCTCTCGTCTGTTCCGCCGCCGAAGTCACGCCCCCGGCGGCCTCTCCCCCGAAGACCACGCCACCATCGACGCCTTCCGCGCGATGCTCGCCGCCGTACGCGACCCGCAGCCCTGGGCACCCGGCCGCGCCCAGGACGCCGCCGTGCGGGTCGGCCCGTTCATCGAGCGCGCGCACCCCCGACCCGGCGACGACCACGGCACCGAGGTGATCGCCGTCGCCCTGGTCCACCCCGACACCCCGCACGCCGCCGCCTACCTCCACGGCCACCAGCTCGGCTACACCAGCAAGGGCTGGCTGCGCTGCGAGACGACCACCATCCTCGGCGCCTGGCAGCCGGCCTACGCGATACTCACCCACGCCGCCGCCAACCTGCCCCTCCCCGACAACGTCGGCATGGCCCCTGCCCACTACAGCGTCCACGTCGAAGCCCGACGACCCGACGGCACCGGCTACACGCTGCTCCGCCTCGGGCCGTACACCCAGACATCGCTCGCCGCCCGCGACGCCGACCGCCTCAACACCGCGCTCGAGGGCCAGGCGGCCGCCGTCCTCCCCGGCGTCACCCTCACCGCGAAGGACACGCCGTTCGACGTCAGCGCCCACGAGAGCTACACCGACCCCCACGGCACCGACCCCGCCGCGCTCCTTGCCGACGCCCTCACGGGGGCGAGCACATGACCGACACCCACGCCCTGAACTGGTGGGTGAACCACCGGGCGCGCCACTCCCGCCGCACGACCGGCCTTCGATGCCCCGGACCACCTCCGTGGCACCGCCATCCGGCAGCTGTGGGCAGCGCGCACCTTCCACGGCGACCAGCGCGTGGAGCACCGGCTCCGCACCCGGGTGCCGGGCTGGCCCTGCTGCACGCCGCAGGCGAGACCATCCGGGCCGCGCTACGCGCCCCGCACGGTCGGCGGCCGCGAACTGCCCGCGGTGCGGTCCTGGGCATCGTCCGCAACACCGGCTCCCACACCGGCACCGGCGAGGCGTGCAGCCCCTGGGCGCAGTCCGGGCATCTCCACGCGGGCCTGGCCGACGTCCACGGGCTGGTCCTGTCCGCCCCCTGCGGTGGCCGGCTCGGGCCGTGGCGCGTCCCGCTGCTGGTCTTCCAACGGGTCCTCGTCTCTGCTCGACCTCACCTCACTGCTCACGGAGGCTCTGTCATGAGCGGCTCGCGCGCCGGCATCCCGAACAACCCGATCGTGATCAGCGACGAACGCATTCCCTTCCCCCGCACCGAAACCCCGCTCCGCTGCCAGGACGACCCGAAGCTGTTCGTCATCGAGGAGATCACCGACCACAACGCGCGAGAGAAGGCCCTCACCCAGGCGAAGCTCGCCTGCTCCCGCTGCCCGATCGCCACGGGCTGCCTCAAGTGGGCCTTGGCCAACAAGCAGCTGACGCCGACCGGCGTGTGGGCGGCGACCACCGCCCGGCAGCGGGCCCTGCTCCGCAAGACCCTCAAGCGGCGCCTCGGAGCCGACTGGGTCGGCGCCGTCGCGGAACAGGACCGCCGCCGGCAGGAGGGGCAGCGCGCGGCCCGCCTCCACCCACCGACTCTCCGCGACCAGAAGATCGCCCGCCTGGAGCTGGAGCTCCTCCCCACCCGGCCTGCCCCGTACGGGCCGTGGAAGCAGCCGATGACCCGAGATCGGCAGGCGCGCAACGTCGCACTCCTCAAGGCCGCGCTGTCCACCCAGCCGGCCGCGTAGATGGGCAGCGACTGGGGGCAGGCCCTTCAGGTCGAGGGCCTGCCCCTGCACTCCAGCCCCGTGGAGCAGCACGCGGCCGGCCACCCCGCGGCTCCTGGCCCGCCGACGACTGCGCCGTCGCCCGGCACGCCCAGGGAGCCGAAGCCGGGGCAGGAACCCCTGCTCCGCCAGCTTTCTCGTCAGCGCCGGCGGCCCTGCCCAGGGCTGACCTGGCCCGATCCGGCCGGACGCACCCTAGGCCGGCCCTTTCCCCTCACCCACCGAACAGGAAGGCGCCCACCGTGCGCATCAAAATCTGGATCGACCCGCAGCACGCCGACGGCACTGTCTGCGAACACAAGACCAAGCCCTCCGGGAAGCCCCGCGACCCGGAATCCGGCTGCACCGGACGCGCCCGCTACCAGGTGATGTGCACGGAGCACGGCGCCGTAGGTGAGCCCCGAGGGCTGCGCGTCCTCGCCGAGCCCGTACGGCGCGCGCACCGAGACGGCCACGCGACTACCCCGGCCCGCGCGACGTGACCGTCGGCTGCCTGACGCTGCAGCCAGGGCGCCGGCCCTCTCCACCCCGGCCACCAGAAGGCCGTGGGCAGAGTTCACCGCGATGCTCGCCACCGAATGCGACCGCAGCCCTCACCGCCCGGCCACGCCCAAGACGTCGCCGTGCGGGTCGGCCCGTTCATCGAGCGTGCGCACCCCCGACCCGGCGACGGCCACGGCACCGAGGTGATCGCGGTCGCCGGCATCCATCACGGCCAGATATCTGCTGGTATGCCCCGGAAGGCGTCAATACCGGTCAGGACCATGCTTGTTGGTCCCGCCTGGATCTCTTGACGCAGCTCCCTGTTCACTGAGGCCCAGCGCGATCGCCGCGCCGCCTATGTGTTCGGGAGGCACTTGTGCTTGCTGATCCGTTCCCAGTCCGAAGCCAGTCCGGCACCTCGCCGTGGCACCGGCACCCCGTCGTCGTCATCATCGTGGTGCTCTTGCTGGCCCTTCTGAATTACGTCATCCCCGTGCAGGAGGTGATCCCGGCAGCCGCGGCCCTGTTTTCCCTGCTGTGGGCTTCCGATGCCCAGCGGCAGGCGTACGGTGCGGAGGCGACCCGGTGACCCAGGAGGCCAGGGCCGAGGTGGCACCGCCGCGGAAGCGGCGCACCGATCCCGAGCGGCTGTGCAGCTTCATGTACGACCTGGAGTTCGGGCCGATGCTCAACAGCGATCAGCTCGCCCTGATTCTGTGCCTCACGAGGGACTCACTGCACAGCGCGGTCAGCACTGGCCGCGTCCCCCCGTGCGATCGGAAGATCGGTAATCGGGTCTACTGGGCCAAGAGCACCGTCGACCGTGTCCTCGAGAAGCGCGCAGAGCGCCTGGAGGCTGTTGAGCTCCGTGTCGCTGGCCAGCCGGTGGTTCAAGACGCCAACGCCCCCTCGCCGCCGGACGTCGGCAACAGCGGCACGGGTGGTGCTTCCCTGTAGTCAGGCCCCACCGTCGCCGTCTGCGGCTTCGGCGTGAGGAATGTGGACATGGCCATGGTGGCCGTCGCCGTGCTCAGCGCGGGCCGAGGCCGCCGTTTCACCAGTGCGGTCTGGTCGCACGCGGACGGCCGCCATGCGGCAGGTCCCGGCCGCCCTGGTGACCGCCGCCAGCATCCCCACCCTGATGAAGGTGCGTCCGCGCCCTGGGCGGTCTGACAACTGAAGGCCCGGCTCCCCCGCGATCATCAGCGGGGGAGCGGGGCCTTCGGCGTTTCAGGACTTGGCGGAGACGGTTCCCGGCTGGTCAGACCGGCCCGTGGCCTCAGCGGAAGCACCAGCTGGTCTTAACCGGGTTAAGGCTGCCTCGGTGAGCTTCTACTAAGGCAGGTTTTCGATGGCCCGCTCGACGTGACCTCGCAGCTGGGCTACGAGCTCGTTGGTCCGCGTGAGGTTGGCGGTCGATGCCTCCTGGAGCACCGGAGCCAGGGCAGTGAGGGAGTCGGCAAATCGGCCCGCTTCGGCGACGATGCCTTCCACGACCGCCAGCGGCTCCGTTTCCCGCTCCGCCTCCCCGCTCCTCGTCTTAACCGGGTTAACGGCCCCCGAGGCTTCGACCTCTGTTTCGAGCCCTTGGGTCTTAACCGGGTTAAGGGGCGGCGCGGCCTCCTCGCCGCCGGCCTGGTGCGGGACCGCAACGTCTGGTCCCGCGGCAGGGCTCCGCCCGGATGCGGTTTTGCTACGCGGCTTGCGCGGGGCCTTAACCCGGTTAAGAGCCTTGTCAGCCTCAACACGCTGCTGCTCTTCCGGGAGTCGCCCGATCCGGCGGCCGTCCTTGACCGTCAGCTCCCCAGACTCCACCTTCTGCTGCAGGTCGTCGGGGAGCTCGAGAAGGGCCAGCCGCTGGGACACCCAGGCACCGGACTTTCCGAGTCGCTTCGCGACCTTCTCCTGCGAGCCGTGCTTCGACACCAGTTCCTGGATGGCCCGCGCCTGATTGAGCGGCGGCACATCCACTCGATGGATGTTCGCGATGAGCGCCGACTCGAGGATGTCTGCAGCGCTCACCGCGAGGTCGTCGTTGACATCGATCCGCAGCTGCTTCAGGCCGGCCTCATGAGCTGCAGCCAGACGCCGGTTGCCGTCAATGACGACGTACTCAGCGTCCCCGATCGCTTCCTCCTGACCGGGATGTGCCTGCAGGAAGGCCGCGCGCCTGGCCACCGTGATGGGCTGAATCTGCCCCTTGGCCCGCAGCGAGTCTGCGGTCTCCTCGATGTCCGTGAGCTCATCGCGAGGGTTGAACGGGTTGTGCGCCAGCAAGCCGAGTTCTACCGCAGCGGGAGGCCGCTTGCCCTCGCCGTTCATGATCTGCTGGCGGGTGCGGATGCGGCGCGGCGCGGGCTTCTCGCTGCTGCCGTCTTCGTCGATGCTGAAGCCGCGGGTGACCCGCTGGGCCGGGGGCGTCATACGGCGAGCTCCTTCGCCAGGTCGCGCATCACCTGCGCGTGTTCACTGTCGGGTGCGTACTCCAGCAACGGGATCTCACCGTCCGCAGCCTCGCGGCCTTCCTTCAGATCGCCGATCACCGCGAGAACTGAAGGAGAACTGCTCTTCTCCCACTGTTCCTTGTTGGACTGCACGAGCTTGCCGCGGCGGCTGTCGTAGGCGTTGACGATGAGCCCGAGGTAGTCCACCTGGATGCGGCCCTTCATGCACAGGTCGTCCATCTGGGACTTCAGGAGGCGGAACGCCCGGTGGGACGCCTTGTTGGCCCAGACCGGGGTGATGACGCCAGACCGGTCAGCAAGCTCGCCGTCACGCCGGCGTACGTAGTACAGCGCGGTGTCCATGTTCAGGCCCAGGCTGGGCGGGCCGTCGATGATGATGACGTCGTACTCGTTCTCCAGCGGCTCCAGCGCGCGTTCCAGCGCGGCCTCACTGAAGCTGACCTTGGACAGGGCGACGTCGCGGAGAAACGCGTCGTCGGACGCAGGGAGCAGGTGCAGCCGGTCGCCGAAGCGCTCGCCGTCCAGCGCTACGAGCAGGTCGTGGATGTCGCCCTTGGCGGAGCCGTCCATGTGCATCATCAAGGTCTCGACGTCGTCCTCGTACATGAGGTCTTCGAAGCCGAGCTCTGCGGTGAGATGCCCCTGCGGGTCGTAGTCGACCAGCAGTACGCGATGACCCGCCTCAGCCAGGGCCTGAGCCATGCCGGACGACAGGAACGTCTTTCCGACGCCGCCCTTCTGGTTGGCTACGAGAACACGCACGACCGGCTGCGAGACCAGGGGAGCCGAAGGTGAGGGGTGGTTGTCGAGCCACAAGGTCAGTGCCTGAGCGAGCCCTTGAACGTAGGTGACACCACGTTCTGCGCAGGCTGCCTTGAACTTGTCCGGCTCGCCGGCGGGAAGAAACGTCCCCCACGTCTTTGCGCCGTCGGTCTTGACCTCCGGGAGACCGTCGGCTGCGTACCAGGCGTTGATGGCGTGCTCGGTTACGTCCTGGATGTCCATTCCGTGTTCAAAGGCGCGGATTTTCAAGTGCCTGCGCAACTGGGGAGTGAGAGCTGTAATTAGCTTCTCTCGCTCCCCTCGGGGGCTAGGGATGCTCATGTGGCCGAACTTTACTAGGCCGGAAGGTCCCGCTCCGTAGCCACGCTCCGACTTCACCCCTCCGCCACCCACCCGCCTTGGCCAGCCCAGGGCGGTGACACCCTCGAAGCCGGGCCTGAGACCGCGCCGCTTACCTCCTGATGGAGTGGAGGGCTCCAGCAAGCTCGAGATGGCCGGCCTGTCGTGACCCCCGTGGGAATCACGACAGGCCGACTGCTGGGTCGCCCCCGATAGGCGGAGGTCAACCCGCAACTTCACTGGGCCAAATGCCACAGCAGCACGAGCGGCGGGGCGCCGACGGAGGCGTGACCGCACCGTGGATGCTGCACCGTTCCAGGTAGCACCCGATTCCACGAGATCGATCAGACGCCGACCTTCAACATGCTCCCCAGTTGCCCCTGCGGCCGAGCGATACGGCCGCCCACCTGAGCGCCTCCGCCGTCGGGGGCGGGCCAGGTGGTCCGTTCACCGCGGTAAACCGACTTTGGACACGCGCCGAATGAGGCGGCAGCGGCCTTCACGCGGCGCCGAGCGCGCGCCCATACCCCCGCTGCGGTCTCCGCCCGCCCGTATACGCCGCCGCCTCATCTGCCGGACCGCAGGAGGCATGGCGCCGCCGGCCTGGCCGGGCGACGTCCGTAGCGCAGGCATCCTGTTGGCCTCGCGGTGGGCGGTGCGTTGACGGCGATGAGATGTCCGTAACGGTCCTCGTCCCTGGCGGGCCGCCGGGCCTGGCCAGGATCGTGTCGGTGCGCCAGGGGGGCGTGGCTCAGGAGGTCGGTCGCCGTGCCCGACCTTTGGTGTCCCACTCACTGAGCACGGTCCGCAATTCTTGAGCGACCGCAGGGCTCACCCCACGGCGCTGTTCGACGTCACGCAGGTACCCCTCGGCTCCCTGGAGAAGCCCGGAGCGCGGATACGACAGGACCATCGCCTTGTGCGTGCCGTTTGCTCGTACATGGCTCCAGGCGTCGAAGTCCGTCATGCGGGAGCCGCCAGGGGCGGGGATGTGGCCGTCCACGTACTCTCGGCCGCCCGGCTTGTCGCACTTCCACGGCGTTTACAGCGCACACATTAGGCAGGCGAGGATGCCGTGCATTGCGGGGAAGCGGCGCTGCCATTCCTGGTCCAGGGCATAGATCTCCTGCGCCAACGGGATGGACTTGCGGCACAGGCAGCAGGCGATGCGGAACTTCACAGCTGACAAGGAGCGGCTCCAACCCGCCGGCCGACAGAACCAGCCCATGCTGTCGCCCGCTGAGCTGCCGCCCCGCGGCTATCGCTTCGACACACCGGCGGCGGACACCGACGGGGGAAGGTCCGGAAAGTTGGCGCCCGGGCCGCTTCTACGTCGTGCAAGGCTTCACCGCCCATCCGGCGCAGGTGCTGTGCCGCGCTGTGCCCCCTCCTGGTCATCGGGAGGTCAGCCAACCAACGTGCGCCGCGCGTCCGGAAGGTGGCCTTCGGCAAGGGGGCGGTTCAGGATGCTGTGGGTCCCGATCCGGTGCCACACGATGTGGTGGTCCCCGCGGACTACCTCCGGCCCGTACGACCATGTCGCGCGTCCGTCCGGTGCCCAGGTGAGCTCGTAGACGCCCGGGGCGCAGCGGACACGCTTGATCCGTAATCCGGGGCGGAACTGGCGGCCGGAGCGCAGGTCGGGCACGAAGGCTTCCCGTACGACGCGGAGGAAGCGCCGGCGCTGGGCGGGGGTGAGGTGCTGGAGGTCGGTGGTGAAGCGGGGGAGTGTCTCGTACGTGGGCACGGTGTCCTCCGGGCAGCACGACGAGGCCCCCGGCGGTAGCCGGGGGCCGGGTGGGCGGTCGTCCGTATCGGGCGGTGGGTGGCGTGCGGTGGTGTCGCTCGAGGGTTTTCGGGTGGTGCCGGAGAGCGATGACACTGGCTTGCCGGACGGGGCTGTTTCCCGCGTGGCGGGCGGCTGAGAAGAAAGTTCGGCTGCTGCTCCCGCCTGGCGGGACGTGCGGCTGATCGCCCTGTTATCGCAGGTCAGGGCCGTGTTGTGTGGTCTCCATGATGGATATCGCGAAGATCACCGCCGGGCAGGCGTACCGCTACTACCTGCGCCAGGTCGTTGTAGGCGACGGCCACCGCCCGGCCCGAACACCGCTCGTCCAAGCGCAGGAAGAGGCCGGGGTCCCGGCCGGGCGATGGATGGGCCGGGGCCTTGCGGCCCTCGGCTTGGCGGCGGGCGACGTCGTCACCGAGGCGCAGCTGCGCCACCTCTTCGGCGAGGGCCGGCACCCGCACGCCGACCGGATCGAGGCCGACCAGCTCGCCGCCGGGAAGAAGCCCGCGGTCGCGCGCCGAGCCGGAGCGCTGGGGCGCCGGGTGAAGGTCACCGGGGTCGATCTGGTCTTCCGCCCGCAGCCGACCATTACCTTGCTGTGGGCGCTCGGGGATGAGGAGACGCGGTGGGTGATCGAGGACGCGCACGAGCGGGCCATCGCCGCCGTGCTCGCCTGGATCGAGGACGAGGCCGCGATCCTTCGCTTCGGGGCCCAGGGCGTCTACACGGTCCGCCCGGTGCACGGTCTGGTCGCCGCGCGGTTCCGCCACTACGAGGCCCGCTCCGGGATGCCGCTCCTCCATGACCATCTCCTGGTGTCCGTTAAAGCCCAACGCCCGCACCGCGGCGAGAACGGGGTGGGCATCTGGGGGTCGGTGCACTCCGAGGCCCTGTACGAGAACGCGGTGGCCGCGTCGGCGCTCTACAACGACGTCGTGATGGCGGAGGCGTGTGAGGCGCTGGGGCTGGCATCCGAGCCGCGCACCGTCACTGTCGGGCGCCGCCCGGTGATGGACGTCGCCGGGGTGCCGCACGAGCTGATCCGCTGGATCGCGCGTTGCGGCGACCAGATCGCCGCCTGCCTGGCGGAGCTGGAGCGCGAGTACGTCACCGCCGTCGACGACGACGGCAAGCCGCGGTTCCTGCCGGTGGTCTCCGAGCGGGCGCGCGCCAAGCTGAACGGGATCGCGGCGAAGATGACGCGCCCGCCGAAGCAGAAGGCCCGGCCCCTCGCGCAGCTGCGCAAGGAGTGGAAGGACAGCGCGATCCGGATTTCCGGGGTGGCCGGCGACGTCATCGACTGCCTCCTGCAGTACGCCCGTGCCGCGGCTGCCGCGATCCGGGCCCGCGTCGCCGCCGTCGTCGACGTCGCCCTGGCGGCCGTCGACGTCACCGCGACGGTGTTCGTGATGAACGGCGGCGGCTGGTTCCACCGCCGGCACCTGCTCGCCGAAGCCCGCCGCCACCTCGCTTTCGTCCTGCGCGGCCGCCGCCGCGACCCCGGCCTGGACGACGCGATCGTGGACGCCGCGCTCGCCGCGTACTGCGTGGACATCAGCGAGCCGAAGACGCTGCGCGGCCTGATGCCGGCCTACCGCCTCTACACCGCCCGCTGGCCGCTGGCCGCTTCTGAACCTGCCCGCCGCCCGCCGACTGCCGCCCCCACCGTCGGCCGGCAGCCCCCGGCCGACCCGGCCACACCCGCGCCCCGGCCTTCGGACCTGGTGCCGGGGGAGTGGGAGATACCCCGTGTCCCGTTGCGGTACGAGCGGGCCGTCCTCGCCGGCGCGGCGGTCCGCGAGAAGCTGCGCACCGTTGCCGCGCGGAGCCGGCCGTACGACGTCGTCGCGCACCAGCAAGCGGCGATGCCCGAACAGCAACTGCCCGCGGCCGCGGGCCCCGAGTACGAAGACCAGGAGCCGGAGGCCGGGCGCCGGGAGGCGATCGAGACGGCTCTACGGGCCCTGCGGGCCTCGCGCACGGACGTGGAAGCCCTCAACCTCACGGCCGAACGGCTGCGCCACCTCCAGGACGCGTTCACCCAGGCGGCCGGCGCCTCTCGCGCCCGCGCGGACCGCTACGCCGACCGGAACGATGCCCACGCAGTGCACCCCGTGCGCGCGGGCGACCAGCAGGCGCACCGCCCGCAGGAGCCCGGACCGCGCCGCGGCCGGGAGGCCGGCCACTGAGTGCACCCGATGCCGCGCCCCCGCCGTGGCGTGCGCCGGCGATGCCCGTCATCCGCTCCACCGGCTGGAGTCCCTGGGCCAGGGCGGGGACGACCTCGTGCCCGCGTGCGCGACATCGACGAGGACGGCGCCGTGCATCCACCCGGTGCGCACCGGCCGCGTTCCCCCACGGCCCCATGTCGAGACATCTCAGGGGGCCAAGACGTCAAGCGACGCGCCCAGCAGGGGCTGCTGGGCGCCGCCGGGGAGGTTCCCGCGACCGCCGTCCTCGGCGTGATCGCGGCGCACCGTCGTCGCCGGCGGTGAAGCCACCGGCGCTGTGCGACGGCGTGGCCCGCACCCCTGGTGTGGTCCCAGGGCGCACCGGTGCGGTGTGGGCCGCGATGAAAGCGCACCGGTGCGGTGCGGCTGTGGTGCGTCCGCCGCGAAGTGCCCAGTGCGGTGCGCGCGCACCGCACCAGTGGTGCGGTGACAGCACGGCCGACGCCGATGTCCTTGCCTCCGGCGACGGCTCCCTCGCCGCCGAGGTGGACGACAGCTGTGGCTCGCCCACCACCCAGGGAACACCTGCTGTGGTGCTGGGCGCCTCGCGGGTCGAGGAGGCGTTCCCCGTCGTGTCGCGGTGAGTGGCCAGGCGGGCCCTAGCGAGAGTTGTCAAGGGAAAAACCCTGGCCTAGCAAGCCCTGTCAAGGAGGGTAGGGAACGCGCCACCCTCATCCGGACCGCACCACCGCACCGACCCACCCGATGCGCAGCCGCCGCCGGCCGCACCGGCTGCGCCCGCCCACCGCGTGGGTGCGCACCCGGTTGAGGCGGTGCGCACCCACGTCCAGCGGTGGTGCGGCTACCGGTGCGCACCGGGTGCGGCATGCGCCGCGTGAGCCAGCACCAGGTGCTCGTCGCGCATCGCCTCCAGAGTGTCGGCGGTGTCCGCCTGGTCGGGGTCCTGGATGACGCTCGCCGCGAACCGGATGATGCTGCGGGCGATGCCCAACGCCCCTGTGGTGGGGGAGTCCCGCGCCCAGTCCCGCAGCGCGGCCAGCAGCACGCAGCCGACCTCCTCCAGCGCGAAGGAGTCCGCGCACGGGTCGCTGCTCCCGCCCACCGTGGTGAGGGGCCAGACGATGTCCCCGGCCAGCCGCAGCAGGACGAACGCCAGCTCCGGGTCCGCTTCCGCCTGTCCGGCGACAGCGGCGCCGCCGCCCATCTGCAGCGCCAGGAGGTAGTCGAAGCCCTGCTGCACCTGCTCGGGCGTCAGCGGTGTACGGGACGGGATCAGGGACGGCATCACGCGCTCCTCACGGTGGCCGCCGCGCGATGCGCGGCGTCGTCCTCGCATACTCGGTGTGCTGGCTTGTGGACAGCGGCCGGAGAACTCACCCCCGCCCCAAGGCAGGACAAGTCGGGGTTGCAAGGGGCAAATCCGGCCCCCTTGGCCACCGCGGCGGGTCCGAGCACGAGCCCCGACCGCGACCCCTTGACCAGGCCGGCCACCGCCGCGTTTCTCCTTGACCGCGCCCCCTAGCGACCACCGTCAGACCGCTGACAAGGGGGCCTCCTGCACGCTGCTCCCTCGATCACCGCCGCCCCGCCCGAGGGCGGCTCGAGACGAAGGAGCCACCGCGATGACCGCGCACCGACCACCGGCAGGCGCCCGGCGCGCCCACCCCGACCATGGGCCCGGACGGCACCGGGCAAGCCGAAGCGGGCTCCTTGAGCGGCTCCCGCGGAGGGCCCTGGGGAACCCCCTTTGGTGCCCCTCACCCGAGGGAGGCGACAACCCCCTGGCCAAGCCAGGGATCGTCGCGAAAACCACGCCGTCACAACCCTCTTCTCTCCTCCTGATGTCCGTAAGGGAGGAGAGCATCGGGTTCCGGGGGACCCGGGCGTCCTCCCCGGCCGGGCGCGGCCAGTCGCGGCGGGCGCCCGGTGGCCGGCCGCGAGCGATGAGGGAGCAGAGCTGATGGCGGGGAAGCGGAAGACCAACCCGGCGGGGTCCACGAACAATCTGCGCGGCGACGTGCTGAGCGTGCTCGGAGCGCTGAAGGTCGCCACGGCTGATCAGATCCAGCGGATCGGCGCTCCGCACCTGAGCTTCAGGCACACCGACAAGAAGACCCCCTCCGAGCAGAAGACCGCTCGCACCGCCTCGCACACCGGCGCGCTCTCCGACATGCGCAAGCACGGCCTCGTCGAGAACGGCGGCTCCACCACCACCGGCGAGAGACTGCGGAACCTGACCCCCAAGGGCCTGGAGGCCGCCTCCTACGAACTGCGGCGCCCCGTGACGGAGATGGGCTCCACCGCCCGCGGCGCGGGCTCCAGCGGCGCCTCACACCCGATGGCCGTCAACGAGACCGTGATCGCGATGCTGCGCCCGAAGCCGAACATGGCCAAGCTCGCCGACGACCCGGCCGATGTCCGGGCCGCCGCCCAGGCCGCCGTCGACGCACCGGCCGGCATCGGCACCATCGCCTCCTACTGGACCGAGGTCCCGCTGCCCGCCACCGGCACCTGGAACGCGCCCGGCAAGGGCGGCGCCCAGGCCGACATCGTCCTCACCGCCCCGCAGGACAACGTGCCTCTGCTGTTCATCGAGGTCGACAACTGCCACGAGACCGCGGAGGAGCTCGCCGCCAAGCTGGAGAAGTACGCCCGGTTCTTCCGGCGGAAGGTGAAGGACACCGACGGCCGTGAGCGCCCGATGTGGCGCACCCGCTGGACGGCCCCGGACACCTGGTCCGGCGATGCGACGCACCCGCCCATCCTGCTGGTGTTCAACCGCATCGGCGAGCGCAACCCCAACCGCACCGTCCCGCGCCTGCGAGAGCTGACCCGCCACCTATGGCAGGGGGAGCCGGAGAAGGGCTTCCACGTCTACGACGGGAAGATCCCGATTATCGCGACCGGCCTGAAACACCTGCGCGCGCACGGCCCGGCCGGACCGGTGTTCCTCCGCTTCGGGCGCACCCACATGCAGCCGCTGCGGGAGGCGATCGGCAACCCCCGGCGCGAAGCGGCCAATGCCCGCGCCCGGCAAGAGGCCAAGGCCCGGCAGGAGAAGTACCAGGCACAGATGCGGCAGGCGGCCCAGGAGCAGGCCGCGAAGAAGGCAGCCGAGCGGGAGGCCCGCCGTCCCAGCTGCACCGGCTGCGGGAGGAGGTTCAGCGACGAACGGTGGCAGGCGACGGACTGGGGAAGCCCGAAGGACACCCACCCGCACCTGTGCGACGACTGCAAGCGCACGGCCATCGCCACCGAAGGCCAAGCCGCCGGCGAGCAGGAGCATCAGGGCCCGGCGCGACGGGAACCACAGCAGCAGCATGTCCAGCGTGAGGCTGGCCGTCCCCGCTGCACCGACTGCGGTGCCCCGTTCACCGACGAACGGTGGAAGGCGATCCGGCGCGTCGGCTCGGGCGTCACCCCCGAGCCCCGCCCGTCTCTGTGCGAGGACTGCGATCAGCGGTTCCTCACCGACATAGCCCACGCCTGGGGCCAGCACCGGCACCAAGAACACGGCCAGGCCGTGCCCGAGCAGAAGGCCGGCGGAACCTGGCTCTCCCGCTTCCGCAGGTAACACGAGCGGCCCCGGCCGTCGGTGATGGCTGCCACGCTCAGCGGGTGCGGAAGTCGTCGAAGACGGGCGGCGAAGCCCGCAGTGAAGCGGAACCCGGCAAAATTGCCGGGTTCCGCGGGCCCGTAGGCCAAAGCGCCCGCCGAGCGCGTGGCCGCCGCGTCGCAGGGGGCCCGACCGGGTACGGGGACCGCGATGACGAGCACCTGCTGGGCCACCGGCCCTACGGCGCTGCCTACCCGGGCGCCTCGTCGCCGGTAGGTCGCGCCGCCTAGGCTGAGCGACACAGCGTGAGAACCGGCGAACCCGCGGGCCGTGGCGGCCGGTGCGGGGCGGGAGCGGTGGGTCGGCTGGTGCAGTGGGCCCGGTGAGGAGGACGTGCGTTGCAGTGGCAGCAGGCGGCGGAGCGGGCGCACGACATCGTCACGGGCTCTCGGCAGGGTTTCCTGTACCCGGTGGGCTCGTGGGACGGGCGGGCGATCCGCGGCGTCCTGAGTGTGGTCCTGGCCGGCCTCGCTGCACGGCAGAGGTGTGTGGTCGCCGAGGTGGCGACGGGCAGCGTGCTGTGGCACGTGGCCCAGGGGCCGGAGGCGGTGTACGCGCTCGGCCGGGAGCTGGGGCTGGACACCGACACGGGGCGGCCGGAGGCGCTAGCACGGGAGGAGTGGGCGTGGCTGACCCGCCGGTGGCCTGCCGCCCCGCCCCTGGCGAATTCCGACGGTCTGCCGCGGGGGATCGGCCGGGGGTCGGAGCTGCCGGCGGTCGACATCTGCACCCTGCGCGCGTTCTTCCCCGTCCGGGACGCGCTGGCCGCCGAGCGGCCCCCCGGACTGCCGCCCCAGGCGCAGGTGCTGGTGACCGCTGGCGCGTACGAGGGGCGCGCGGGCATCGTGGACGCGCCGACCTGGCTCATGGACGATGAGCGGCAGACGGCGGAGCCGGGACCGCCGCAGGGCTACGAGGTGCTTCTCGCAGCGCCGACGCCGCCGGCCGCCGCGCAGGGCCTGGAGTGCCGGCGGGCGGATGCGGGCGAGCGCGTCATCATCCCTGCCGGTGACCTGGTGGCCATGCAGGAATAGCGCCACCGGCCGGGCCGCAGGGGCACCGCGGGCGGTCACCGGGGCGGGGGTGCGAGCGAGCCGAGGGGCGATGAGGACGATGGCGATGACCGGACGGCACAGCCGGCGATGAACGAAGTCGACCCGGATGCGCCCATGATGGCGGCCGACGTGGGCACCCACTGCCTGCTCGGCCCCGACGGCATCCTCCAAGTCCGCTTGACCCAACGCCTGCTGCCCCCGCCCGGTCCGAGCCCGCGGCAGCCCGCACCCCTCATCCAGGATCGTGAGCAGCACCGGGTGGTTCTCGAGCCGCGCCCCCGCGCCGGGACGCACGTTCCCGCCTCGCGGGCCCAGGAGCAGCGCAGGACATGGCGCGCTGCGCAGCTCCATTACGAGTCGCTGGCGGCCACGGCCGACATCCTCCTTGCTCGGGCCGATGACGCTCCGCCCCTGCTGGTCCTCGACACCCTGCGTCGGCGCCATCCCGCCCTGGCGCTCGGCATCATCGCCGACGAGCACACCGTGGTGGCCTGGATGCACACCCACGGACAGGACCGCGTGTCGGGGTACCTCGTCACCATCACCTGCTCCGAGCCCCGCGCCCCCGTGGAGATGTTCCCGTCGGCGTTGTGGGCCTGGTCCCTGTGGTGGTGGGAGCAGGCCCAAGCGCTCATCGACGATCGGCGCGTCAGCTTCCGTGACCTGCCGCCACCACCCCAGCACCTCGACCTCGCCACAGAGGGACACACCTACCGCCTTGAGCTCACCGGACCCGAGCGCCTCAGCTTCCCAGCCCGCCATCCCCAGCCCGCCCGGCCGTTCGACTAGGCCCAGCTCCCCGGTCTGCCGCTGGGGGGGCGGGCGCCCGGTCGGTGGACGTGCCGGGCCCGCCTGCCGGATGCCGGCTGCCGTTGCGGGTACCGTCCTGTCTGGCTAGCCGCGTACTGCCGCTCAACTGCTGGTCCCGGACCCACGCCGTACCGGGCAGGTGGTCAAGGTCTTTCGGGGCCCGCGCTCCCAGGTGTCACTCGTCCTGCTGACGGCAGACGTACGTGCTGGTCGGGGGCGTGGCCCGGCTGGCAAGGGGTACGCCATGCCGAAGAACCAGTCCACCGCTGCTCAAACCGCGCGCAAGGCCGCTCGTGACGGCGCGAAGTACACCACCGCTTTGAGGGCGGCCCGGGAGGCGCAGGCCGCCGCTGGTCGGGCCGACGCTCCTGTTGTCCGGTTCCTGGCCAAAGGGTCATGGGACGCCTGCCACCTCGTCGCCAAGATCGCGGCAGTCTGGGCGAGGGAGGGGCAGCGCGTTCTCCTTCTTCAGGAGCACGACCCGTACTGGGGGATGGCGTTGCGCCGTCGCCGCCGCGGGAAATCCGATGAGCCGCCGAGCCCGCCGCAGCCGCGGACCACCACGCTGTGGTCCTCGTGCTCGACCCCCGGGACGCTGGTGCTCCACGCCTGCCTCTGGAAGAACCGAGGGTCAGCACAGCCCGGCGGCCGTGGAGGGCCGCAGGACGACCTGAGTCCCCTTCGAGCAGTTCTGGACGACGCGCGCAGGGACTACGACGTCGTCGTGCTGCTGCCGCACCGAGGATGGTCCTGCCCCGACCGGGAAATGGCCACTGCCCACGTCGCCCTGGCTGAGGTGGATGACTTCCCGCACATCGACTGCCTGATCGTGCTGCCGGACACGCACGAGGTGCAGGGAGCGGCGCTGAGCCCCGAGCAGAGCGCGGCGGTGCTGCGCGAGCGGTGCTTGTCCTTCCTCTTCGGCTACAGCAGCCTGCCCATCCCCCTGGCAGGGGTGATCTGGCAGGTGAACGGCAAGCTGCCGGTCGACGAGGGCTTCCTGGCCGGCGTCGACAGGGACATGGAGCGCGCAGGGCTGCGTCCCCTCGGCTGGACGATCCGGGAAGGCTGGCGCACCGGGCTCCAGCGGCTGCCTGAAGCCGGCGAGTTCCAGGACCCTGCCTTCACCGAGCCGTACCAGCAGGTCGCCGTACGCCTACGTGCGTCGTTGGGCGGGGGCTGACGCTTCCGGGGCCCCTGGGCGGCGGGTATCGGCGTAGATCCGGGCTTTGACGCCGGGGGCGCCAGGGTGGCGCCGAACCGGGGTGATGCCGGAGGTGGCCCACTGCTGCTGGAGGCGGTCCATGACGGTGTGGAGGGTGGCTTCGTCGGCGGCGGTGACGTCCAGAACGACGAGGCCGGGCTCGCACAGATGCTGCTGGTCGATGCGCATGCCCTGACCGACGCCCGGCTGCCGCTGCCGGTTCACCGGCGCCCGGCCGGTCACCCGGACGGGCGAGGAGGCCACGCGGGCGCGGGCGGCCGGCTGGCCGGAGAACGGGGCGGGCCGTAGACAGAAGGTGGTGAAGGCGGCTCTGGTGGCAGGGCGGGGGCTGGGGCTGCTGCCCCCGCCCTGGCGGGGGGGGGGGC
>NZ_JBPQTV010000047.1:0-27807 GCF_051386515.1 Streptomyces sp. URMC 123
GGAAGGTCCGTAAGGGCTGGAGTTGACTGGTACTAATAGGCCGAGGGCTTGTCCTCAGTTGCTCGCGTCCACTGTGTGGTTCCCGGGTTGCGAACAGTCGCACCGGTGAACCAGTATCTCAATTGAAGAGTGTGCTTGTTCGCTGCCCTTGCCAATATCCCGCTCCGCGGGATGGCCAATAGGGTTTCGGTGGTCATAGCGTTAGGGAAACGCCCGGTTACATTCCGAACCCGGAAGCTAAGCCTTTCAGCGCCGATGGTACTGCAGGGGGGACCCTGTGGGAGAGTAGGACGCCGCCGAACAATTTTTAGCCTCAGTCCCCTGAACCCTTGTGGTTCGGGGGACTGAGGCATTTTTGCGTTCAGGGGCCTTTATGTGTGGCGTGGGGGTGTCCACCGTGCGTGGGGAATTCCTATGTGGTGGAAAGGCCCGACCCCGCAATGCTGTCCATAACCTTGCGCCTCCGGTCCTTTGTGCCCGCGAACCCGCTCTCGTGCCCTCCTCTAAGCGATCTGGCCTCAGCGGCAATAGCCGGCTCCTCGCGCTTCCACGGGCTGCTCACTGGCGCTTGGACTCTAGAGACGGAGAGCCAGAGGCTTTCTCAGAGCCGGCCGGCCGCCTTGAGTGACAGGTAGGCGTCCGCCAGAGCCGGTGCCAGTTCCATGGGGAGCGCGTCGACGACGGTGACGCCCCGGCGCTCAAGTAGCTCCGCTGTCCGCCGACGCTCCGCCTGGGCGCGCGCGCCGGCCGCGGCCTCGTAGACACCCTGCACCGTCCCGCGAGATTCCGCCATCTCCGCGATGCGGGGATCGGCGACCGACGCCACCAGGACCGTATGGCGATGGCTGAGCCGGGGCAGCACCGGGAGCAGCCCTTCCTCCACCGGAGCCGCGTCCAGGGCGGTCAGCAGGACGATGAGCGAATGCCGCGGGGCCATGCGCAGCGCCGTGGCGGCCAGACCGTGCGCGTCGGTCTCCACGAGCTCGGGCTCCAGCGGTGCCATGGCGTTCACCAGAGCCGACAGCGTCTCGCCGGCACCTCGCCGCTGCACCGCGGCCCGGATGCGCCGATCGTAGGCGATCATGTCGACCCGGTCGCCGGCACGCGTGGCCAGCGCAGCGAGCAGAAGCGCCGCGTCCATGGACGCGTCGAGGCGCGGAATGTCACCCACCCGACCCGCCGAAGTGCGGCCGGTGTCGAGGACCAGCAGGATGTGGCGATCGCGCTCCGGTCGCCAGGTGCGTACCGCGACGTTCGACTGCCGGGCGGTGGCGCGCCAGTCGATGGATCTGGTGTCGTCGCCCGGGATGTACTCGCGCAGGCTGTCAAACTCGGTGCCCTCCCCGCGGGTCAGCACGCTGGTGCGGCCGTCGAGCTCACGCAGCCGCGCCAGCTTCGAGGGAAGGTGCTTTCGGCTTTCGAAAGCCGGCAGGACGCGAAGGGTCCAGGGGACGTGGTGATGCCCCTGGCGGGCGGCCAGGCCGAGGGGGCCGTACGAGCGCACTGTGAGGCGCTCGGCGTGCCGATCGCCGCGCCGCGTGGGGCGCAGGGATGTGGTGAAGCGCCGGCGCTCGCCCGGTGGGACCGTCAGCTCGTGCCGGGAAGCGGCGATTTCCGTGCCCGGGGTCCAGCTGCTGGGAGGCCAGGCGTCGCGGAGCCGTGCCCGAAGGGTGCGACCGGACGGGTTGGCGATGGTCACCTGAACGCTCGCCTGTTCGCCGAGTCGAACTGATGTGTCACCGGATCGGGTGAAGTGCAGCTTTCGCACTGGCGCGGCGAGTGCGAGGTCGCAGAGAATTGCCAGTGCGAGGGGGAGATTCACGGCAACGATCCCGGTCCAGTGGGGGAGCAGGAGACCGGTGACCAGCGCGCCCAGCGCGGCAATGAGGGCAGCGCGTCCAGTGAGAGCCATTGCCTCTGATCCGTCGGCTCAGCGGGGGACGGGGACGTGGGCGAGGATCGCTTCGATGACGGAGTCGGCGGTTACGCCTTCCATCTCCGCTTCCGGTCGAAGCTGAAGGCGGTGCCTGAGCGTGGGGAGGGCGAGGGCCTTCACATCGTCCGGGATGACGTAGTCCCGGCCGGTGAGCCAGGCCCAGGCTCGGGATGTGGCGAGCAGCGCGGTGGCGCCTCGGGGGGAGGCGCCGAGCGAAAGTGAGGGGGATTCTCGAGTGGCACGGCAGATATCGACGACATAGCCGGTGATCTCAGGGGACACCACTGTCCTGGCCACCGCGGCACGGGCCTCTTCCAGATCGGCCGCACTGGCCACCGGACGGACACCGGCGGCTTTGAGGTCACGAGGGTCGAATCCCGAGGCATGGCGGGTGAGCACGCCGATCTCGTCCTGACGAGAGGGCAGCGGCACGATCAGCTTGAGCAGAAAGCGGTCGAGCTGTGCTTCGGGCAGGGGATAGGTGCCTTCGTACTCGACGGGGTTCTGGGTGGCCGCGACGAGAAAGGGTTCGGGGAGCAGCCGAGGGGTCCCGTCCACTGTCACCTGCCGCTCCTCCATGGCCTCCAACAGCGACGCCTGGGTCTTGGGAGGGGTGCGGTTGATCTCGTCCGCGAGGAGGAGGTTGGTGAAGACGGGGCCGGGCTGGAAGGAGAACTCGGCCGTGCGGGCGTCATAGACCAGGGAGCCCGTGACATCGCTAGGCATGAGGTCGGGCGTGAACTGGACGCGCTTAGTGCCGAGTTCCAGGGATGCGGCGAGTGCTCGGACGAGGAGGGTCTTGGCCACGCCGGGGACGCCTTCCAACAGGACGTGACCACGGCACAACAGGGCGACCACCAGACCGGTGACGGCTGGGTCCTGGCCGACCACGGCCTTGGCGATCTCGGTTCGCAGGGCCTCCAGCGAGGCGCGGGCGCTGTCGGCGGTCGGGGCACTCACGAGGTGCGGTCCTTTTCGTCGGAAGGTGGAGCTGGGGTGGTGCGAGCTGCGGATGACGGAACGTCGGAACCTGCGCCTCCGCCGGGCGGTGAGGCCGCGTCAGACGTATGGGTCGACGTCGAGGTGAGCCGGCGCTCGAGGGCGTCGAGCTGATCGGCGAGTCGGACCAGGGCCGCGTCATCGGGCGGCGCGGGGCCGAAGAGCACGGTGCGAGCGTCGAGATCGGGCCGTTGCAGACGAGAGGTGAGGGCGGGGAGCAGCGCTTTGGGGGCGTCGGCCCGTGTCCTCGGTACGCCGAGGAGCGGGGCCAGGCGGGCGCGGGTGGCGGCGCGGAGTGTCTCGGCGGCGTGGTCGCGGGCGTTGGCCTGGTGGTAGAGCCGGGCGCGGCCCTCGGTCGCCTCCGCCGCCCGGACGGTCACCGGGAGCCGCTCGCCGACCAGGGGGCCCAGCCGGCGGGCGCGCCAGAGGGCGGCGAGGCCGGCGGCGATGACGAGTTGGAGCAGGGCCCAGTTCCAGCCCGAGGGGATGAGTTCGAGGAAGTTCCGGTCGTCGGGATCGGTGGCGGCCGCGTCGTCGAGGGAGGGGAGGTACCAGACGAGATGGGGGCGGGAGCCGAGAAGGTGCAGCGCGAGCGAGGCGTTGCCCTGCCGGGCCAGGTGGTCGTTGCGGAGCAGGTCCGCGGCGCCCAGCAGCACGGTGTCACCGCCGGAGGCGGTGGGGCGGCGCAGCAGGGTCGGCAGGCCGTCGTCGGAGTAGCAGGCGTCCGAGCCGGGGGTGGGGGAGACGTAGCGGACACCGCCCAGCTCGACCTCTCCGGCGCGGACCGCGTCATCGAGGGAGCAGGCGGGGACGCGGACGGTCACCTCGGTCGGTGTGGCGGCGCGTACGCCGGGGACCAGGGTGCCCACGGAGGAGGGGCCCGGCGCGAGGAGGACGGTGCGGCCACCCGTCTCACCGGCGGTGCTCAGCGCGGACTGCTGCTGTTTCGTCAGCAGATCGGGGCGGGTGACGAGGAGGGTGGTGTTCGGGCCGGTGGCGTCGAGGGCCTCTTCGCTGGTGGTGACGGTGCGGGTGGTCACGCCGCGGTCGGCGAGGAGTTCGGCGACCGCACGGCTGCCGGAGGGGTCGGTGGAGCGGGGGTCGAGCCGGCCGTGCTGCTCCTCGGAGCGGAGGGCGGCGAGGGCCGTGCCGGCGACGAGGAGGAGGGCGATCGCGAGGAGCGTGCCGCGCCACACGGTCCACAGCTGGCGGGGCGTCGGGGAAGCGGAGGCGGTGGGCGCCGCGGTCATGGAGTGTCCCCGCTGTGGGCGGTGGTGACCAGGGGCTTGGCGTCCTGGAGGGCGAGATCGAGATCGCGCAGGCGGAGGTATGCCGCCTCGGTGGCCGGGCGCCCGCCATATGTGACGTCGTCGAAGGTGCGGGCCGCGGCGGTCAGCCGGTCGGCGTGGTGGGGCAGGGTGCGGGCGGCTTCGGCCGCGGCCTCGTCGGCGGTGCGGCCGGGACGGGGGTCGAGCAGGGCGCGCTCCTCCAGGGAGCGGACGATGGCGCGCATCCGCTCCTGGACGGCGTGGGTCCACTCGTGGTTCGCGGCGTGGCGTTCGGCGGTGGCCCGGTGGTCGGCGGCCGAGCGGGGGCCCTCGTCGAACAGCGCGGCGGCGGGGGAGGGCGTGCGCCGCAGGGCTCCGAGCCGCCAGCGGAGCGCGACGACGAGCAGCAGGACGAGGACGACGATCACGACGAGGCCGACTGTTCCCCCGGGTGAGGCGCCGGACGCCGTGTCGAAGAGGTCGTCGACCCGTCGCCACAGCCAGTCGAGGGCGCGCTGGAAGAGTCCCGGTTCGTTCCGGTGGTACATCGGTTTGTCGAGCTCGGGCTCGGCCGCCTCGCGGGCGTCCGAGCGCGAGATCGTCACCGGTGGTTCGTCCCCGGTGGCCAAGAGGCGCACCAGCACGGCCGTGCCCCCTGTCGCCGTCACGGCATCAGCTCCCCGGTTCCCCGTTCTCGAGTGGTGCCGCGCCGGGTGTCCGGGACCCGTAGCCGGGCAGTCCGGCGGCGCGGGCGAGTTCGAGGTCGAGGGCCTCGCGCCGGATGCGCTGGTCCATGTAGAGGAGCGCCGTCACCCCCGCGCTGATGGGGAAGGTGATCGTCGAGCTGATGACGGTGCCGACGCCGGTGGCGATGAGGAAGGGCCAGCCGGCGGAGGCGCCCTCGCCCGAGAGCCAGTCCAGCGTGTCCTCGCCTCCGATGATCACTCCGACGACGGCGGCCGGCACCTCGATGATGGCGCTGACGAGCAGGAGCAGCAGGGCCGTGAGGAGCTGGATGCCGAAGACGCGCCACCACGCGCCGCGTACCAGCTTCGCCGAGCGCCGCATCGAGGCGAGGACGTCCTGCCGCTCCAGCATCAGGGCGGGCGGGGCGAGGCTGAAGCGCACCCAGAGCCAGGTCACGACGACCGCGGCGGCCAGCACGCCGACGAACAGCAGCGCGGCTCCCGCGCCCGTCCAGCCGGCCAGCAGGAGGCCGAAGCCCGGGGCCACCGCGACGGCCGTGACCACGGCGAGGAGCAGCGGCAACAGGGTCAGGAGGCCGAGCAGTCGCAGGAGTTGGGGGCGAGAGTTCCGCCAGGCGTCCGTGGCCGATACCGGGCGCCCGAGGACCGCGCGGCTGACGACGACGGTGAGCATGGCGGTGGCGACGAGCGTGCCCAGCATGACGATCAGCCAGTTGACGGCCGATCCGGCGAGCGATCCGCCGAGGGCGTTCATGACCTCGTCGAAGGTGGGGTCCGAGTCGTCCCCGAGGCTTTCGAGCGTGGCGTTGTCGAGCCACAGTCCAGTGACGACGGTCGCCAGTGTCTGGGCGACGATGGCCACGGCGAGGGAGATGCCCAGGACGGTGCGCCAGTGGGCGCGCATGGTGGCCACCGCGCCGTCCAGGATCTCGCCGATGCCCAGCGGGCGCAGCGGGATGACGCCCGGCTTGGCCGCGGCCGGCGGCTGCTGCCAGCCCCCGGCGGGGGGCCATCCGCCGCCCGGGCCGCCCCAGCCGCCCGGCGGAGGCACGGGGCCCCAGCCGGACCCCGGCGCGCCACCGGGGCCGGGCGTACCTCCAGGGCCGGGCGCGCCACCGGGCGGCGGAGGGTTCCCGGGCCCGCCCGGGGCGCCGGGGATGCTCCACTGGCCGGCCGGCGGCTGCTGGGAAGACCAGTTGGGCGGCGTGTTCGCATCGGCGGGCGCGGGCTGCTCCGGCGGCTGTGGGGTGCCCTGGTCCGGCTTGTCGGAGGGCGAAGATCCGGGCGAGGCCCAGCCCGGAGAGTCGTTCATCATCACTCCTTCTCGGTGCCCGTCCGCGGATGTCGACTGGACTCCGATGGTGAGGGGTACAGCCCCTCAACAGCACAGCAACGGCCGGTTGGCTGCCATCGTGCCATGGAGCTCCGGTGCCCGTATCGGGCCCCGTACCCTCACCGCACCTTCAAATATCCACTCCGGACGGGGCAGACTGGACGAATGGCTGATCAGGACGCGGTACCCCCGGTGGCCGTCGAGCCGCCCACTGTTTCCTCGCTGCGCTGGGACGAACTGCCGGAGGGGCCGGTGGTGGTGGTCCTCGACCAGACCCGGCTGCCGGCCGACGAGGTGGAGCTGGTCTGCACGGATGTGCCGGCGCTGGTGCACGCCATCCAGAGACTCGCCGTGCGCGGGGCGCCGCTGCTGGGCATCGCGGGGGCGTACGGCGTCGCGCTCGCGGCCGCCCGTGGCTTCGACGTGGACGAGGCCGCCGGTCTGCTGGCCGGAGCCCGCCCCACGGCCGTCAACCTTGCGTACGGCGTGCGCCGGGCCGCCGGGGCCCACCGGAAGGCGCTGGCGGCGGGTGCCGGACACGAGGGTGCGGCGGCCGCCGCGCTGGCGGAGGCGCGGGCGCTGCACCGGGAGGACGCGGAGGGCAGCGCGCGGATGGCCGAGCACGGCCTGGCGCTCCTGGACGAGCTGCTCCCCGGCGGCGGCTATCGCATCCTCACCCACTGCAACACCGGAGCGCTGGTCTCCGGGGGCGAGGGCACGGCGTTCGCGGTGGCCCGGGCGGCTCATCTGACCGGCCGGCTGCGGCGGTTGTGGGTGGACGAGACGCGGCCGCTGCTCCAGGGCGCGCGGCTGACGGCCTACGAGGCCGCGCGGAGTGGCATGGCGTACACGCTGTTGACGGACAACGCGGCGGGGTCGCTGTTCTCCGCCGGCGAGGTGGACGCGGTGCTCATCGGGGCGGACCGGATCGCGGCCGACGGCTCGGTGGCGAACAAGGTGGGCAGCTATCCGCTGGCGGTGCTGGCCCGCTACCACCGGGTGCCGTTCATCGTGGTGGCGCCGACCACGACGGTGGACGAGGAGACCCCGACCGGGTCCGCCATCGAGGTGGAGCACCGGCCGGGGCACGAGGTGACCGAGCTGCCGGTGCCGCAGGTTCCGGCGACGGCGGAAGGAGGAGACTGGCCGGCGCTGGCCCCCCTGGGGGCGCAGGCGTACAACCCGGCGTTCGACGTGACTCCCCCGGACCTGGTGACGGCGATCGTCACCGAGCACGGAGTGCTGTCACCCGTCACGCGGAGTGGTCTTGGTGATCTGTGCGCCAGGTCACGCCGGGTAACGATTAGCTAATGGGATGATGTCGATTATGAAAGGACGCGTCCTCGTCGTCGATGACGACACCGCACTGGCGGAGATGCTCGGCATCGTGCTGCGTGGCGAAGGCTTTGAACCGTCGTTCGTGTCGGACGGCGACAAGGCCCTGGCCGCCTTCCGCGAGGCCAAGCCGGATCTGGTGCTGCTCGATCTGATGCTGCCCGGACGGGACGGCATCGAGGTGTGCCGCCTCATCCGTGCCGAGTCCGGCGTGCCGATCGTCATGTTGACTGCGAAGAGTGACACGGTCGATGTGGTGGTCGGGCTGGAGTCCGGTGCGGACGACTACATTGTGAAACCGTTCAAGCCGAAGGAGCTGGTGGCCCGGATCAGGGCGCGTCTGCGGCGCTCGGAGGAGCCCGCGCCGGAGCAGCTGGCGATCGGCGATCTGGTGATCGATGTGGCGGGTCACTCGGTGAAGCGGGACGGGCAGTCCATCGCGCTCACCCCGCTCGAGTTCGATCTGCTGGTGGCGCTGGCCCGCAAGCCGTGGCAGGTCTTCACCCGTGAGGTGCTGCTGGAGCAGGTGTGGGGCTATCGCCACGCGGCGGACACCCGACTGGTCAATGTGCACGTTCAGCGGCTGCGCTCCAAGGTCGAGAAGGACCCGGAGCGGCCGGAGATCGTGGTGACCGTCCGCGGTGTGGGTTACAAGGCCGGTCCGAGCTGACATGGCCGGGAACGGACCCGCTCCGGAGCGGTACGAGGGGCGGCCCGTCGACCCGGCAGGTAAAATTTCCCTTTTCAACCGTTTGCGACAGGGTGGTTATCTGCTTCAGGACGGAGCGCCGGGCGGCCCCGTGCACCCGGTGCTGAGACTGCTGGTGCGCTGGGTGCGACGCCCGCTGCTGCCCGCTGTGCGGCTGTGGCGGCGCAACATCCAGCTGCGCGTGGTCGCCACCACCCTGCTGATGTCGCTGGGCGTCGTGCTGGTGCTCGGCGTGGTCGTCATCGGGCAGGTGCGCAACGGCCTCCAGGAGGCCAAGCAGCGTGCCGCCGAGAGCCAGGCCATCGGTGGCTTCAAGGTGGCCCAGGAGAAGGCCGCCAACGCCGCCCGGGGCCAGAGCCCGGCCCAGCTCGGCGGCCGTGGTCCGCAGAACTCCAGCGAGTGGCTGAGCGACCTCGTGGAGCAGCTCGCCAGTGGTGGCCAGGGGGTCTACTCCGTGGTCGCGCTGAGCTCGGACAGCAATCAGCCGTTCCTGGACGACAGCATGGGCACGCGCGCGCCGCGCGCGTCCGGCGATGTGCGGCCCGAGGAGAGCGTCCCCAAGAAGCTGCGCCAAGCCGTCGATCTCGAGGCGCAGTCGCACACCCAGCCCACCCGAATCAAGCGCGGCAACGGCTCGGAGGAGCCGGCGCTGGCCATCGGCAAGCAGCTCAACGACATCGAGGGTCACCCGTACCAGCTCTACTACCTCTTCCCGTACACCCAGGAGGAGAAGTCCCTCAGCCTGGTGAAGGGCACCCTGGCGACCGCGGGCGTGTTCGTCGTGGCGCTGCTCGGCGCGATCGCCTGGCTGGTGGTGCGGCAGGTGGTCACCCCCGTACGGATGGCCGCCGGGATCTCCGAGCGGCTGGCCGCGGGCCTGCTGCAGGAACGGATGAAGGTCACCGGTGAGGACGACATCGCCCGGCTCGGCGAGTCGTTCAACAAGATGGCGCAGAACCTCCAGGTGAAGATCCAGCAGCTGGAGGAGCTGTCGCGGATGCAGCGCCGGTTCGTCTCGGACGTCTCGCACGAGCTGCGGACGCCGCTGACCACCGTGCGCATGGCTGCGGACGTCATCCACGAGGCGCGGGAGGACTTCGACCCGGCCACCGCCCGCTCCGCGGAACTGCTGCGCGGGCAGCTCGACCGGTTCGAGTCGCTGCTGGCGGACCTGCTGGAGATCAGCCGGTTCGACGCCGGCGCCGCGGCGCTGGAGGCCGACCCCGTCGACCTGCGGGACATCGTGCACCGGGTGATCGAGGGCGCCGAGCCGCTCGCCGAGCGCAAGGGCGGCCGCATTCTGGTGCGCGGGGCCGAGCAGCCGGTCGTCGCCGAGGTGGACGCCCGCCGGATCGAGCGAGTACTGCGGAACCTGGTGGTCAACGCCGTGGAGCACGGCGAGGGCCGGGACGTGGTGGTGCGCCTGGCGGTGGCCGACGGCGCCGTGGCGGTCGCGGTCCGCGACTACGGCGTCGGTCTCAAGCCCGGCGAGGCGACCCGCGTCTTCAACCGCTTCTGGCGGGCCGACCCCGCCCGCGCCCGCACGACCGGGGGCACCGGTCTCGGGCTGTCCATCGCCATCGAGGACGCCCGGCTGCACGGCGGCTGGCTCCAGGCCTGGGGCGAGCCGGGCGGCGGCTCGCAGTTCCGGCTGACCCTGCCCCGTACGGCGGGCGACAGCCTGCGCCGCTCCCCGATCCCGCTGGAGCCGGAGGACTCCCGGCGCAACCGGGGCCTGGGCGAGAGCGGGCTGCCGCGGGGCGGCCACCAGCGTGTCGCGGCCGTGCCGCAGCAGGCGCGGCCCGCGCTGCCGCCCTCGGCCGACCCGGCCGCGCTGCCGGGCAGCGGCGCGCGCGTGGTGGCGCGGGGCGCCGGCGTACGGGACGAGGCCGTCCTGGGCGCCGGTCCGCGCGAGGAGCGGAGCACCGATCGGGAGGGCGGGCCCCGTGGCCGTTGAGAAGGACAGGGTCCACGGAGGCGTGGGCCCGGCCCCGGCCATGCGCCGGGGCACGACGCCGGGCCGGGGCCGGGGGCGCGGCCGGGCGCTGGTTCTGTTCGCCTGCGGTGTGCTGCTGGGCACCGGCTGCGCGTCGATGCCCGACAGCGGCGAGGTGGACCGCGTGGACGCCTCGCAGCGGGCGGACGCCGACTCGCAGGTACGGGTCTGGGGTGTGCCGCCGCGGCCGGGCGCCCAGCCGTCGGAGATCGTCCGGGGCTTCCTGGAGGCCACGACCAGCGACGAGTCGGACTACCGCACGGCGCGCCTCTACCTGACCGAGCAGGCGTCGAAGAGGTGGCAGCCGTCGCAGCAGACCACGGTGCTTGCCGATGGCCCCCTCGCGCAGCAGGCCGACCGTTCGAACGCCGATCGGGAGGAGAACGGCTACACCGCCGAGCTCACCGGCAAGAGGCTGGCCACGGTCGACAACAAGCACGCCTACCGGCCGGAGGGCGGGGCGTACCGGGTCACCGTCCACCTGATCAAGGTGGGTGACGACTGGCGGATCGACACCCCGCCGGTCGGGCTGGTGCTCGGGCAGTCGGACTTCCAGCGCATCTACCACTCGGTCAACAAGTACTACTTCGCGCACTCCGACCCGGGCGCCGACAAGGCCGGCGGCCGCAAGGAGGTCCTGATCGCCGACCCGGTCTATCTGCGCCGGCGGATAGACCCGATCGCCGAGACCGTACGGGCGCTGCTGGCGGGGCCGACCAACTGGCTCGACCCCGTCGCCGACTCCAAGTTCCCCTCCGGCACGGCCCTGGAGGACAACGATCTCGCGCTCGACGATTCGAACGGCCTCACCGTACGGCTGAACGACAAGGCCGCCCGGGTCGAGCCCGCCCAGTGCTCGAAGATGGCCGCTCAGCTGCTGTTCACGGTGCAGGACCAGACGTCCACCAAGCTCAGCAGGGTGCAGCTCAAGAGCGACGGCGGGGAGCTGTGCGTGCTGACCCGCCTCCAGGCCGAGGCGTACGCCCCGGCGGGCCTGAAGAAGCACGCCGAGCAGCAGTACTTCCTCGACGCCGAACACCGTCTTGTCAGCCTCTCCGACAACAGCGACACCCCGCGCCGGGTGCCGGGGCCCTTCGGTGACGGCGCGCTGCCCCTGAAGTCCGTCGGGGTGTCGCGTGACGAGACGATGGCCGCCGGGGTCTCGGCCACCGGCCGCCAGCTGTACGTGGCGCGGCTGGCCCAGGGAGCCCCGCGGGGGGAGCCCCGGCTGCACAGTGAGGCCAAGCGGCCCGAGGACGGGCTGACGGCGCCGAGCTGGGACGGCGCGGGCGATCTGTGGGTGGCCGACCGGGACCCGGCGCGGCCCCGGCTGCTGCGCCTGCGCGGCGGGGGCGGCCAGCCCGAGCAGGTCGCGGTGCCCTCGCTCGGCGACGGCCGCATCGAGGCCCTGCGGGTCGCCTCGGACGGCGTACGCATCGCCCTGCTGGTCAACCGGGGCGGTCGGACGACCCTGGAGCTGGGGCGCGTCGAGCGCTCCGCGAACAAGGACGGCCCGCCGCTGTCGGTGAACGACCTCCAGTCGATCGCCCCCCGGCTGGAGCAGGTGGTCTCCGCCTCCTGGGCGGGCGGCAGCCGGCTCGTCGTGGTCGGCAAGGAGGCCGGCGTCCAGCAGTTGCAGTTCATGGAGACCGACGGGTCCGCCTCCAACATCGCCACGCTGCCCGGTATCAACGGGGTCAAGGCCGTGGCGGCCTCGGAGGACGAGTCGAAGCCGCTGATCGCCAACTCCGAGGACGGCATCGTGCGACTGCCGATGGACGCGAACTGGCAGCTGGTGACCAAGGAAGGCTCCGCGCCGGTCTACCCCGGCTAGGGCACGCCCACCGCGCCAATCACCGTGAGTTATCCACAGGGGTGGTGGCCGCGGCCCCCGAGGGGCACAGTGGGGTCATGCGGGGGTGGTGGCAGGAGGTCGCCGGTCTCGTACTGCCGGTCGACTGCGCGGGCTGTGGGCGCGCGCGGGGACCGCTGTGCGGCCGGTGCCGGGCGAAGCTGGTGGGGAGCGGGCCCCGTCGGGTCCGCCCCGATCCCCGGCCGCCCGGACTGCCGGTGACCCATGCGGCCGCGCCGTACGCCGACGAGGTGCGCGCCGTGCTCCTCGCCCACAAGGAACGGGGCGCGCTCGCCCTCGCGGAGCCGCTGGGCGCGGCTCTGGCGGGGGCCGTGGGCGCCACCCACGGCCTGGGACAGGGGCCGCCGCCGCTGATCGTGCCGGTGCCGTCGGCGCGGCGGGCGGTGGCGGCACGCGGCCACGACCCGGTGCCGAGGATGGCCCGTGCCGCGGCGAGCCGGCTGCGGCGCTCGGGGTACGGCGTGCGGGTGGCCGCCGTGCTGCGGCAGCGGCGCCCGGTGGCCGATCAGGCCGGGCTCACCGCCCGGCAGCGGGCCGCCAACCTCCGGGGCGCCCTGGAGGTGACCGGAGGCGGCCGCCGGTTGGTGAGCGCCGCTCCCGTGGTGCTGGTGGACGACCTGATGACCACCGGAGCCTCGCTGGCGGAAGCGGCCCGGGCCGTCGCCGCGGCGGGCGGCCGCGTGGCGGGCGCGGCGGTGGTAGCGGCCACCCTTTCCGCCTTCCGACATGAACCGGAACTCCAAGGGAATGAGCATCGTTGCAGGTAGTGAGAGCGGAAAGGCCGCTGAACGGAGGTAAGTGCCGGTAAGGGGTGCCGACACCCCTCCGGGCGAGCTATGTTCGGTTGTGAGGAATGGCGCAGGCTATGCCTCATAAAACGGATTGGCGCGCTTCGGGGCTTTGTCCGGAACCTCGAGGCCGTTGGGATGGTGATCTCATCGGCTGGGGAGGAGGAGGTGGAAGTCGCAGCACCGTGGCCGGCGCTCGATATCCGGGTACACGGTGGTGCAGCCAACGCAGTGCCGGACGGGTATCGCCCCGGGAAAACACCAGGCGCGCGCCCGCCGGCCCATAGGGCAACAGGGATGGGCTCCGCACGGAAGGCGGAGCCGTCCGGGAACGGAGTTCTGCGTGGACATCGTCGTCAAGGGCCGCAAGACAGAGGTGCCCGAGCGCTTCCGCAAGCACGTGGCCGAAAAGCTGAAGCTGGAGAAAATCCAGAAGCTCGACGGCAAGGTGATCAGCCTGGACGTCGAGGTGTCCAAGGAACACAATCCGCGTCAGGCCGACCGTGCGGACCGGGTGGAAATCACCCTGCGCTCGCGGGGCCCGGTGATTCGCGCGGAGGCGTCGGCCGCCGATCCCTATGCCGCGCTCGACGCGGCCACGAACCGGCTGGAAGCGCAATTGCGGAAGCAGGCCGACAAACGCCGGGTGCACCGCGGCGGCAGCCGCACCCCGACGAGTGTCGCCGCCGCGACCGCGCCGCTCGCCGTTCATCTCAACGGCGACATGGAAGCCGAGGAAGCCGCGGGGGAGGGCGTTCCCACCACCCGCGTGGGACCGCTGGAAGTACAGGGCGAAGGCCCCCTGGTGGTCCGCGAGAAGACGCACACCGCGGCCCCCATGACCCTGGACCAGGCTCTCTACGAGATGGAGCTGGTCGGGCACGACTTCTATTTGTTCGTCGACTCCGACACCAAGCAGCCGAGCGTCGTCTACCGGCGTCGCGCCTATGACTACGGCGTGATCCACCTGGAGTCCGACCCGCTCGCGGCGGAGGCGCCGCGTGGAGCGGGCGGAGCGCTCGGCGGCTGACGCCCGGGGTCCCGGCCGGGGCCCGGACGGTCCGGGGAGCGCCGCGGGGCGCCCCCCGCCCGGTCCGGACCCCGTGACGGGGCCGTGCGCCAACGGCGGGAGAACCGCCCCGGTGCCCCCGGTGGCGCCCGTGCGCCCCCGGGGGCACCGCCGTGCCACCGCAGAAGCACCGGTCCGCCGCCCCGGCATGAAATCATGGCGTGGCAGCCAACCTGGGCCGCGGACCGCTCGGTTGGCCCGGCACATCAACTCTTGGGCCACGGCCTTCAAGGGGGAGGAACGATGGCGGACAGCTTCGGGCCCGTGACCGACGAGTGCGGCGAACGCGGCGCCGGTGTCGGCGCGGACGCGGGCGAGCCACGCAAGGAGCCCATTCGGGTCCTGGTCGTGGACGACCACGCCCTCTTCCGCCGCGGTCTGGAGATCGTCCTGGCCCAGGAGGAGGACATCCAGGTCGTCGGCGAGGCCGGGGACGGCGCGGAGGCCGTGGACAAGGCCGCCGACCTCCTGCCCGACATCGTCCTGATGGATGTCCGCATGCCCAAGCGCGGCGGCATCGAGGCCTGTACCTCGATCAAGGAGGTGGCCCCCAGCGCGAAGATCATCATGTTGACGATCAGCGACGAGGAGGCCGACCTCTACGACGCGATCAAGGCGGGCGCCACGGGATATCTCCTCAAGGAGATCTCCACGGACGAGGTGGCCACGGCGATCCGGGCGGTGGCCGACGGCCAGTCCCAGATCAGTCCGTCGATGGCGTCCAAGCTCCTCACCGAGTTCAAGTCGATGATCCAGCGCACCGATGAGCGCCGGCTGGTGCCGGCGCCCCGGCTCACCGACCGCGAGCTGGAGGTCCTCAAGCTGGTGGCCACGGGCATGAACAACCGGGACATCGCCAAGGAGCTCTTCATCAGCGAGAACACGGTGAAGAACCATGTGCGCAACATCCTGGAGAAGCTGCAGCTGCACTCCAGGATGGAGGCGGTGGTCTACGCGATGCGGGAGAAGATCCTGGAGATCCGCTGACGGGGCGTCAGCGGATCTTTCGCTCACCGCGCCGACGCCTCCCTTCGCCGGCGCCGCCCTCCCCCGACGCCGCTGCCGCCGGCGCCTCAGTGCTCCGCCAGCGCCGCCGTCAGCGCGGGGGCCAACTCCGGTGCGTCGACGCGTTCCACGCGCACCGCGTCGCAGCCCACCCACCCCGCCGCCTCCCACAGCGCCTTGGCCATCGGCCGCACCGCCGACCGCCCGCGCAGGGAGAGCTGGCGGGCCACCAGCGTCGTACCCTCCCGCGCCGGGTCGACCCGGCCCACCAGCCTGCCCCCGGCCAGCAGCGGCATCGCGAAATAGCCGTGCACCCGCTTCGGCTTGGGCACATACGCCTCCAGCCGGTGGGTGAAGCCGAAGATCCGCTCCGTTCGGGGCCGGTCCCAGATCAGCGAGTCGAACGGGGACAGCAGCGTGGTGCGGTGGCGGGCTTGGCCCAGCCCTCGACCCGTACGGGGACCAGCCCCGAGTCGGCGATCACGGCGTCCACCTGCTCGACCCGGAGGCGGTGGTAGTCGGCGAGGTCGGCGCGCGTCGCCACGCCCATGGCCGCGCCCGCCTGGGCCACCAGCCGGCGTACGCACTCCCGGTCGTCGAGGTCGTCGTGGCGGAGGTCGGCCGGCACGGCGCGCTCGGCCAGGTCGTACACCCGCTTCCAGCCGCGCCGCTCGGTGCAGACGACCTCGCCGGTCGACAGCAGCCACTCGACCGCGATCTTCGCCTCGGACCAGTCCCACCAGGGGCCGCCGTTCTTGGCGCCGCCCAGTTCGGTGGCGGTCAGCGGGCCGTCGGCCCGCAGCCGGTCCCGTATGGCGGCGCAGGCGCGGTCCCGGTCCTCCAGGACGTGCCAGCCGTGGCCGCGCGCGGCCCGCTCCCGGCGGCGGAAGGCGAAGTGCGGCCACTCCTCGATCGGCAGGATGCAGGCGGCGTGCGACCAGTACTCGAAGCTGTGCGGCCGCGCGGCGCCCTCGGCACCGGCCTCGGCGGCGCCCTCTGCCGCGGCGCCCTCGCGCGGCGTCCAGTAGGCCGCCTCCACGGCGGAGCGGCCGACGGCGCCGAGGCGGGCGTAGGGCACCAGCTCGTGGGAGCGCGCCAGGACCGAGATGGTGTCGAGTTGGACGGCGCCGAGCCGCCGCAGCACGTCGCGTACCTTCTCCCGCTCCCGGGCCTCACCGGCGGGGGCCCCGCGCCGGCCGGCCCCGCGCACCGTGGCCCCGGCCCCGCGCACCGCGGCTTCGGCCCCGCGCGTCGTGGCCCCGCTCCCGCGCCTCCCGGCGCCGGCGCGGCGGCCTCCGGTCCCGGCGCCCGGGGCCGGCCGCGCCGCGGCCCGGGGGAGGGGCGCGCCCAGCAGGCCCTGGGCGCGCAGTGCTATCCGACGGGCGTCGTCGGCGGACAGTTCCGTCACGGACGGTGGCAGGCTCGTCATGATCGAACCCTAGAGCCCCCCACTGACACCCCCGCCACCATGTCTCTCCGGCCCCGAGGGCCTCGCCCTCGCGCTCCAGGCGCACCGCCCGGCCGTCGCCCCGCTCCCCGGAGGCTCCGCCCCCGGACCCGGTCCGCCGCGCGCGGAAACCTTCCGGTGCGGTTCGGCGTTCTCCTGAGGGGTGACACCGCGCCTTCGTGCTGACGGACCTCCCGGCACGCCGGGGTCCTGACTTACGATGGCCGTTGCGGTAGGGCCGACCCCGCCGCGCCCGCGCACACCGACAGTGCAAAGGCCCGACCGGCAAGGAGACCAACCTACGTGTCCGTCTTCAACAAGCTCATGCGTGCAGGCGAAGGCAAGATCCTGCGCAAGCTGCACCGCATCGCGGGCCAGGTCAACTCCATCGAAGAGGACTTCGTCAACCTCTCCGACGCCGAGCTGCGGGCGCTCACCGAGGAGTACAAGGAGCGGTACGCCGACGGTGAGAGCCTCGACGACCTGCTCCCCGAGGCGTTCGCCACGGTCCGGGAGGCCGCCAAGCGCGTCCTGGGCCAGCGCCACTACGACGTACAGATGATGGGCGGCGCGGCGCTGCACCTCGGGTACGTCGCCGAGATGAAGACCGGTGAGGGCAAGACGCTCGTCGGCACGCTCCCGGCCTACCTCAACGCGCTGTCCGGCAAGGGCGTGCACCTGATCACGGTGAACGACTACCTGGCCGAGCGCGACTCCGAGATGATGGGCCGGGTCCACAAGTTCCTGGGCCTGTCGGTGGGCTGCATCCTCGCGAACATGACGCCGGCGCAGCGCCGTGAGCAGTACGCCTGCGACATCACGTACGGCACGAACAACGAGTTCGGCTTCGACTATCTGCGCGACAACATGGCGTGGTCCAAGGACGAGCTCGTCCAGCGCGGCCACAACTTCGCCATCGTCGACGAGGTCGACTCCATCCTCATCGACGAGGCCCGTACGCCGCTGATCATCTCCGGCCCCGCCGACCAGGCCACCAAGTGGTACGGCGACTTCGCCAAGCTGGTCACCCGGCTCACCCGGGGCGAGGCGGCCAAGCCGCCGCACCGCGAGGAGACCGGCGACTACGAGGTCGACGAGAAGAAGCGGACCGTGGCCATCCATGAGTCCGGCGTCAGCAAGGTCGAGGACTGGCTGGGCATCGACAACCTCTACGAGTCGGTGAACACCCCGCTCGTCGGCTATCTGAACAACGCGATCAAGGCCAAGGAGCTGTTCAAGCGCGACAAGGACTACGTCGTGATGAACGGCGAGGTCATGATCGTCGACGAGCACACCGGCCGTATCCTCGCCGGCCGCCGCTACAACGAGGGCATGCACCAGGCGATCGAGGCGAAGGAAGGGGTGGAGATCAAGGACGAGAACCAGACGCTCGCCACGATCACCCTCCAGAACTTCTTCCGCCTGTACGACAAGCTGTCCGGCATGACCGGTACGGCGATGACCGAGGCCGCCGAGTTCCACCAGATCTACAAGCTGGGCGTCGTGCCGATCCCGACGAACCGGCCGATGGTCCGCAAGGACCAGTCCGACCTGATCTACCGCACCGAGGTCGCCAAGTTCGCCGCGGTCGTCGAGGACATCGCCGAGAAGCACAAGAAGGGCCAGCCGGTCCTGGTGGGCACCACCTCGGTGGAGAAGTCCGAGTACCTCTCGCAGCAGCTCTCCAAGCGCGGCATCCCGCACGAGGTCCTCAACGCCAAGCAGCACGACCGGGAGGCGTCGATCGTCGCCCAGGCCGGCCGCAAGGGCTCCGTCACCGTCGCCACCAACATGGCCGGCCGCGGTACGGACATCAAGCTGGGCGGCAACCCCGACGACCTCGCCGAGGCGGAGCTGCGCCAGCGCGGCCTGGACCCGGTGGAGCACGCCGAGGAGTGGGCGGCGGCGCTGCCGATGGCCCTGGAGAAGGCCGAGGCGGCCGTCAAGGCCGAGCACGACGAGGTCAAGGAGCTCGGCGGCCTCTACGTCCTGGGCACCGAGCGCCATGAGTCGCGGCGCATCGACAACCAGCTGCGCGGCCGCTCCGGCCGTCAGGGCGACCCGGGCGAGTCCCGCTTCTACCTCTCCCTCGGCGACGACCTGATGCGGCTGTTCAAGGCGCAGATGGTCGAGCGCGTGATGGCGATGGCCAACGTTCCCGACGATGTGCCGATCGAGAACAAGATGGTCACCCGCGCCATCGCCTCCGCCCAGTCGCAGGTCGAGCAGCAGAACTTCGAGACCCGTAAGAACGTTCTGAAGTACGACGAGGTCCTCAACCGCCAGCGCGAGGTCATCTACGGCGAGCGCCGGCGCGTCCTGGAGGGCGAGGACCTGCACGAGCAGATCCGTCACTTCATGGACGACACCATCGACGCCTATGTCCAGGCCGAGACGGTGGAGGGCTTCGCCGAGGAGTGGGACCTCGACCGGCTGTGGGGCGCGTTCAAGCAGCTCTACCCGGTGAAGGTCACCATCGAGGAGCTGGAGGAGGCGGCCGGCGACCGCGCGGGCATCACCGCCGAGTTCATCGCCGAGTCCGTCAAGGACGACATCCACGAGCAGTACGACGAGCGCGAGCGGCAGCTCGGCTCCGAGATCATGCGCGAGCTGGAGCGGCGCGTCGTGCTGTCGGTGCTGGACCGCAAGTGGCGCGAGCACCTCTACGAGATGGACTACCTCCAGGAGGGCATCGGCCTGCGGGCGATGGCCCAGAAGGACCCGCTGGTCGAGTACCAGCGCGAGGGCTTCGACATGTTCACCGCGATGATGGAGGGCATCAAGGAGGAGTCCGTCGGCTACCTGTTCAACCTGGAGGTCCAGGTCGAGCAGCAGGTCGAGGAGGTTCCGGTCCAGGAGGCGGCGGAGCGCCCCTCGCTGGCGAAGGCCCCGCAGGACGCGGCTCCCGCCCCGGCGGCGGCCGGCGCCCCCGCCGGTGGCGGCCGTCCCGAGATCCGCGCCAAGGGACTCGAGGCGCCCCAGCGGCCGGACCGGCTCCACTTCTCCGCGCCGACCGTGGACGGCGAGGGCGGCATCGTCGAGGGCGACTTCGCCAGCGACGGCACGCCCGCCCGCTCCGAGTCGGACGGCCTGACCCGCGCGGAGCGGCGCAAGGCGCAGAAGGGCGGCCGGCGCCGCAAGAAGTAGCGCGCGGCTGGTTCGTCGACTCCGGACCGCGGTGTCCGGCCTCCCTGGGGGCCGGGCGCCGCGGTCCGCGCGTTTCCGGTGTGCGTACGGTGTCCTTCCGGCCGTCCGTGCGGCTGCTTGCCCGCCTGGCGCCTCGCGTGCCGGTTCCGCGGCCCGTGGCCCCGTCCCGCGGCCCGTGGACCTGCCCTGTGGCCCGGCTGCCCGGACGGCGCCCGGGAGCGCGTCAGACGCCCAGCTCCACCGCCGAGCAGCGCCAGCGCTCGTCCGCGCCCCGCTCCAGCCGGAAGGCCATCGCCCGCAGCCGCTCGCCCGCCTCGATCCGGGCGAACGCCTCGATCACGCCGGCGCGCGGCCGGTACTCGTCGCAGTGCCGGACCACGGGGTGGCCCCGCCCGGCGAGGCGCAGCGGAGCGCCGGGGGCGAGCCGGGCCAACTGGTCGTAGGCGGGGCCGATGGTGTGGCCCAGCATCCAGTGCACGGGGCGCCGGCCGCTCAGCACGACGAGCAGGCGTTCGGCGAACCAGTAGCGCGGCAGCCGGGCCCGGTGCCGGGCGGCGGCGGCCAGGGCGGCGACATGAAGCGCGGCCGGGTTCGGTGTCGCCGCCGCCGGTGCCGCTGTCGGCGCCCCCGGCCCACGGCCGTCCCGCGGCCCCCGGCTCCCGTACGGGCCGCCGGTGCCGCGCGGCCCCCGTGGATCGCGCCCCCGGGCGTCCCCGCGCCGGGGCGGGCCGGTCCGCCGCCGGGCCGGCCCCGTGCTTGCCTGGGCGGCCTCGATCACCGCGCTCGCCCGGCCGGCCTCGATCACCGCGCTCGGCCGGGCGGCCCCGATCGCCGTGGCCGCCGCGCGGCCGTCCCCGCCGGCGCCCCCGGCCGTCCCTTCGGCCGGCCGTCCGCCCACCCCGCCGTCCACGCCCCTGCCCGTGCCGGTGGTCGTGCCCGTGTCCCTGCCCGTGCTCATGTCGAACGCCCCCGCCCTCCGCGCCGCCGCCCGGCTCATACCGGGCGGTAACTTCGTGGGGAGACTTCTAACGAGAGTGATCATGGACCGCAAGGCGCGCCGGGGCGGCGCGAGGGCGTCGGAGATCATCACCTATCAGGGCGGCGACCCGCCTCCGACCTGCGGGTACGCGGTCGGCCGTACGCCGTCGGCGGCCGCGCGGGCGCTTCGGCCGCGGCCGTACGGCGCCGGTGCCCGCGCCCCGAAGGGGGACGGGCGCCCGTATGCTGGCACCACACTCGGCGCCTTCACGAAAGCGGCTGACATGCGCGTCTACGTCCCTCTGACCCTCCCCGGACTCGCCGAGGCCCACAAGGCGGGAGAGCTGGGCCCGGGCCCGCTGACCGCCTACGCGGTGACGCCCGCGCTCCGTGAGTGGTACGTCTCGGATGACATCGAGGAGCTGGAGTACGCCGCGCTCAGCCGGGCCGCCCAGGCGTCCCTGCGGCTGCTGGCCGCCGACCCGGGGGCGCAGCGCCGCCGGGTCGTGGTCGCCGTGGACGTGCCCGACGGCGCGGCGGTCGCCGACCCGGACCGGGGGCTGGACCAGTCCGCGGTGGGCGAGGTGCGCGTCGCTCGCGCGGTGCCGTTCGCCAAGGTGGCGGCCGTCCACGTGGACTCCGACGACGCCGAGCCGGACATCACCGCCGCGGCGGCCGCGCTGGGGGCGGCGGACCACGGGGACGACGACGCCCGGTTCACGGTGGACGGGGCCGAGGACCACGAGCTGCTCTGGTACGCGACGCAGGAGATCCCCAACCTCATCGGCTGAGGCGGCGGGTCCCGGCGGGTCCCGCCGGGCCCCGGCCCGGGAGGCCGGCGCACGGCCGCACCCGTCGGCCCCGGCCCCGCCCCCGCCCCCGTCGCGAAAAGTCGGGGGCCGGTTGTCGGAGGCCCCCGGTACGGTCTTGGCATGGGGAAGCAGACCACGCACATCGTCTGGGACTGGAACGGAACGCTCTTCCACGACATCGACGCGGTGATCGAGGCCACCAACGCCTCGTTCGCCGAGATCGGGCTCCCCCCGATCACTCTCGAGCGGTACCGCGAGCTGTACTGCGTGCCGGTGCCGCGCTTCTACGAGCGGCTGATGGGGCGGCTCCCCAGCGCCGGCGAGTGGCTCGCCATGGACGAGGCGTTCCACCGGCACTACTGGCGGCGGGCCGTCACCGCGGGGCTCGCCGAGGGCGCCAAGGAGCTGCTCGCGGACCGGCAGGCAGCGGGGCTCACGCAGTCCCTGTGCTCGCTCGCCCCGCACCAGGACCTCATACCGATCGTGCGGACGCACGGCATCGAGGAGCACTTCATCCGGGTGGACGGCCGCGTCGGGCGGTCGGACACGGGCAAGGCCGAGCAGATGGCCCGGCACCTCGCCGAGCTGGACGTCCTGGCCGGTATCGCCCCCCAGCGGATGGTGGTCATCGGGGACGCGGTGGACGACGCGGTGGCGGCCGCGCACGTGGGGGCGCACGCCGTTCTGTACACCGGCGGCTCGCACAGCCGTACGAGCCTGGAGGCCGCGGGGGTGCCCGTGGTCGACACGCTCGCCGAGGCGGTGGAGACGGCGGAGGCCCTCACGGCGTGACCCGTCCGGCCGGACCGCCGTGCCCGCCCGTCACCCACTCGGCGGAGGCGCCGTCGTGCCCGCGTCACCCACTCGGCGGAGGCGCCGTCGTGCCCGCGTCACCCACCCGGCGGAGGCGTCGGCGTACCCACCCGTCGCCCACCCGGCCGAGGCGCCGCCGTGCCCAGCCGTACCCCGGCCCGGCCGAAACGCGCTGTCCGGATCGTCAAACTTCACCGTCGGTTTTTGTACACAAACGGCTCATGACGGCGCCCCGGGCCGGGACGGTAGCCTTGGGCCGTGATCAGCGCGATAGCCAGCGGGGGCAGCGAGGCCCCCGGCATGCGCCCGGTGTGCCACCGTGCCCGGGCCGCCGCTGATTCCCCCTGGCCGCCTCCATGGGTCGAAAATGGCCAGGAGTGGCCCGGTCATCTCTCATTTCGGCATACCGTCGACATCGACCGGGAACCCGCGTCGCGACGTCATGCCATTTCACTGACGTCACGCAAGGGCGCGCGACAGGAGCCAGAGGACAATGCAGACCAAGCTGGACGAAGCCAAGGCCGAGTTGCTCGTACGGGCGGCCCGGGTAGCTGAGAACAGCCCTGCCGGGGGGCAACAACCGGTGCAGGGCCTCGACCAGGAGGCCCTCGCGTCGTACCTCCGGCGGTACTACCTGCACACCGCCCCCGAGGATCTCGCCGACCGCGACCCGGTCGACGTCCTCGGCGCGGCGCTGTCCCACTACCGGCTCGCGGAGAAGCGGCCCCAGGGCACGGCCAACGTCCGCGTGCACACCCCGACCGTCGAGGAGAACGGCTGGACGTGCAGCCACTCCGTGGTCGAGGTCGTCACCGACGACATGCCCTTCCTGGTGGACTCCGTCACCAATGAGCTCACCCGCCAGAACCGCGGCATCCATGTCGTGATCCACCCGCAGGTCCTCGTCCGCCGTGATCTGACCGGCAAGCTGATCGAGGTCCTGGACACCTCCTGCGAGGCGCACTCCGACCGCAAGAAGGGCTCGGCGCTGCCGCACGACGCGCTGACCGAGTCCTGGATTCACGTCGAGATCGACCGGGAGACCGACCGCGCCGACCTCAAGCAGATCACCACCGATCTGCTGCGCGTCCTCTCCGACGTCCGCGAGGCCGTCGAGGACTGGGAGAAGATGCGCGACGCCGCGCTGCGCATCGCCGAGGAGCTGCCCAAGGAGCCCACCGCGGACGACCTGCGCGACCAGGAGGTCGAGGAGGCCCGCGAGCTGCTCCGCTGGCTGGCGGCGGACCACTTCACGTTCCTCGGCTACCGCGAGTACGAGCTGACCCGGGCGCGCACCGACGGCGACGAGGAGGACGTCCTCACCGCCGTGCCCGGCACCGGCCTCGGCATCCTCCGCTCGGACCCGCACCACAAGGAGGCGGACCGGGCGCACGCCGGCGTCCCGCTGCACCCCCGCCCCTCCTCGCCGTCCTTCAGCCGGCTGCCCGCCGACGCCCGCGCCAAGGCCCGCGAGCACAAGCTGCTGGTGCTGACCAAGGCCAACAGCCGGGCCACCGTGCACCGCCCCTCGTACCTCGACTACGTCGGCGTGAAGAAGTTCGACGAGCAGGGCAACGTGGTCGGCGAGCGCCGCTTCCTGGGCCTGTTCTCGTCCGCCGCGTACACCGAGTCCGTGCGCCGGGTGCCGGTCATCCGCCGCAAGGTCGCCGAGGTGCTGGAGGGCGCCGGCTTCTCGCCGAACAGCCACGACGGCCGCGACCTGCTCCAGATCCTGGAGACCTACCCCCGCGACGAGCTGTTCCAGACCCCGGTCGACAAGCTCCGCGAGATCGTCACCAGCGTCCTCTACCTGCAGGAGCGCCGTCGGCTGCGGCTGTACCTGCGCCAGGACGAGTACGGGCGCTACTACTCCGCCCTCGTCTACCTGCCGCGCGACCGCTACACCACCGCCGTGCGGCTGCGGCTGATCGACATCCTCTCCGAGGAACTCGGCGGCACCAGCGTCGACTTCACCGCGTGGAACACCGAGTCGGTCCTCTCCCGGCTGCACTTCGTGGTCCGGGTCGAGCCCGGCACCCACCTGCCCGACCTCACCGAGTCCGACGTGGAGCGCATCGAGGCCCGGCTCGCCGACGCCGCCCGCTCCTGGGAGGACGGCTTCACCGAGGCGCTCAACGCCGAGGTCGGCGAGGAGCGCGCCGCGGAGCTCACCCGCCGCTACGTCAACGCCTTCTCCGAGGGCTACAAGGCCGACCACTCGCCGCGCGGCGCCGTGGCCGACCTCCAGCACCTGGAGCGGTTCATCGCCTCGCCCGGCGAGCGCGACTTCGCGCTGAGCCTGTACGAGCCGGTCGGGGCCGCGCCCGGCGAGCGCCGCTTCAAGATCTACCGCACGGGCGAGCAGGTCTCCCTCTCCGCGGTGCTGCCGGTGCTCAACCGGCTGGGCGTGGAGGTCGTCGACGAGCGCCCCTACGAGCTGCGCTGCGCCGACCGCACCACCGCCTGGATCTACGACTTCGGGCTGCGGATGCCGGTGCCCGCCGCCGGTGGCGACTACCTCGCCGACGACGCCCGCGAGCGGTTCCAGGAGGCCTTCGCGGCCGTGTGGACCGGCGAGGCCGAGAACGACGGATTCAACTCGCTGGTGCTGCGCGCCGGGCTGAGCTGGCGCCAGGCGATGGTGCTGCGCGCGTACGCGAAGTACCTGCGCCAGGCCGGCTCCACCTTCAGCCAGGACTACATGGAGGACACCCTCCGTACGAACGTCCACACCACCCGGCTGCTGGTGAGCCTGTTCGAGGCCCGGATGTCGCCGGAGCGGCAGAGCGCGGGCACCGAGCTGACCGACGCGCTGCTGGAGGAGCTGGACGCGGCCCTGGACCAGGTGGCCTCGCTCGACGAGGACCGCATCCTGCGCTCCTTCCTCACCGTCATCAAGGCCACCCTGCGGACCAACTACTTCCAGAAGGCCGACAGCACCGGCAAGCCGCACGGCTACCTGTCGCTCAAGCTCGACCCGCAGGCCATCCCGGACCTGCCCGCGCCGCGCCCGGCGTACGAGATCTGGGTGTACTCGCCGCGCGTCGAGGGCGTCCACCTGCGGTTCGGCAAGGTCGCCCGCGGCGGTCTGCGCTGGTCGGACCGGCGCGAGGACTTCCGTACGGAGATCCTGGGCCTGGTCAAGGCGCAGATGGTGAAGAACACCGTGATCGTGCCGGTCGGCGCCAAGGGCGGGTTCGTCGGCAAGCGGCTGCCGGACCCGTCGGTGGACCGGGACGCCTGGCTGGCCGAGGGCATCGCCTGCTACCGGACGTTCATCTCCGGCCTGCTCGACATCACCGACAACCTCGTCGGCGGCGAGGTCGTGCACCCCAAGGACGTCGTCCGGCACGACGGCGACGACACGTACCTCGTCGTCGCGGCCGACAAGGGCACGGCCACCTTCTCCGACATCGCCAACGACGTCGCCATCGGCTACGGGTTCTGGCTCGGTGACGCGTTCGCCTCCGGCGGCTCGGCCGGCTACGACCACAAGGGCATGGGCATCACCGCCCGCGGCGCCTGGGAGTCGGTCAAGCGCCACTTCCGCGAGCTCGGGCACGACACCCAGAGCGAGGACTTCACGGTCGTCGGCATCGGTGACATGTCCGGTGACGTGTTCGGCAACGGCATGCTGCTCTCCGAGCACATCCGGCTGGTGGCCGCCTTCGACCACCGGCACATCTTCCTCGACCCCAACCCGGACGCGGCCACCTCGTACGCCGAGCGCCGCCGGATCTTCGAGCTGCCGCGCAGCTCCTGGGCCGACTACGACACCGAGCTGCTGTCGGCCGGCGGCGGCATCCACCCCCGCAGCGCCAAGTCCATCCCGATCAACGCCCAGGTGCGGGCCGCGCTCGGCATCGACGCCAAGGTCACCAAGATGACCCCGGCGGACCTGATGCGGGCCATCCTCCGGGCGCCGGTCGACCTGCTGTGGAACGGCGGCATCGGCACCTATGTGAAGGCCTCCACCGAGTCCAACGCGGACGTCGGCGACAAGGCCAACGACCCGATCCGGGTGGACGGCCAGGACCTGCGGGTCAAGGTCGTCGGCGAGGGCGGCAACCTCGGCCTCACCCAGCTCGGCCGGATCGAGTTCGCCTCCCGGGGCGGCAGGATCAACACCGACGCGATCGACAACAGCGCCGGTGTGGACACCTCCGACCACGAGGTCAACATCAAGATCCTGCTGAACGCGCTGGTCGTGGACGGCGACATGACCGTCAAGCAGCGCAACAAGCTGCTGGCGGAGATGACCGACGAGGTCGGCGCGCTCGTGCTGCGCAACAACTACGCGCAGAACGTGGCGCTGGCCAACGCCGTCGCCCAGGCGCCCAGCCTGCTCCACGCCCACCAGCGCTTCATCCGCAAGTCGGTGCGCGAGGGCCGGCTCGACCGCGCCCTGGAGTTCCTGCCCACCGACCGGCAGATCCGGGAGCGGCTCGGCGCCGGGCGCGGGCTGACCCAGCCCGAGCTCGCCGTGCTGCTCGCCTACACCAAGATCATGGTCGCCGAGGAGCTGATCGCCACCGATCTGCCGGACGACCCGTACCTGCAGAAGCTGCTGCGCGCCTACTTCCCGCAGGCGCTGTACGAGCGGTTCCCGGAGCAGGTCGCCGGGCACGCGCTGCGTCGCGAGATCGTGACGACCGTTCTGGTCAACGACACGGTCAACACCGGTGGTTCGACCTATCTGCACCGGCTGCGCGAGGAGACCGGCGCCTCCACCGAAGAGGTCGTGCGGGCGCACACCGCCGCGCGGGAGATCTTCGGCCTGGCGCAGGTCTGGGACGCCGTCGAGGCGCTCGACAACGTCGTGTCCGCGGATGTCCAGACCCGCATCCGGCTGCACTCGCGGCGGCTGGTCGAGCGCGGCACCCGCTGGCTGCTCAACAACCGCCCGCAGCCGCTGAAGCTCGCCGAGAACATCGAGTTCTTCGGCGAGGGGGTGGCCACCGTCTGGGCCGAGCTGCCGAGGATGCTGCGGGGCGCGGACCTCGAGTGGTACGAGCGCATCCGCGGCGAGATGACCGAGGCCGGGGTGCCGGAGGAGCTGGCGACGCGGGTGGCGGGCTTCTCCTCCGCCTTCCCGACGCTGGACATCGTCGCCATCGCGGACCGGCTGGGCAAGGCGCCGCTGGACGTCGCCGAGGTCTACTACGACCTCGCGGACCGGCTGCGGATCACCCAGCTGATGGACCGCATCATCGAGCTGCCGCGGGCCGACCGCTGGCAGTCGATGGCGCGCGCCGCCATCCGCGAGGACCTCTTCTCGGCGCACGCCGCGCTCACCGCGGACATCCTGTCCGTCGGCAACGGCACGTCCACGCCGGAGCAGCGCTTCAAGGCGTGGGAGGAGCGCAACGCGGCGATCCTCCAGCGGGCGCGCACCACGCTGGAGGAGATCCAGGGCTCGGACGCGTTCGACCTGGCCAACCTGTCGGTGGCCATGCGGACCATTCGCACGCTGCTGCGCACGCACAGCTGAGCCGGCCCGGCCGGATCGACGCCGAGACCGAGACCGAGGCCGAGGCCGACGCCGAGATCGGAGCCGAGACAGACGCCGAGGGGCGCCCGCTGATCCTGTCT
>NZ_JBPQTV010000048.1:0-27517 GCF_051386515.1 Streptomyces sp. URMC 123
GCAACGGTCGGGGGCGAGGGTGGCGCGGTGGACGGGCCCGAAGGAGGGGGCGGTGAGGGTCAGGAAGACGCGAGGGTGTTCGCGAACGTTGTCGGGGACGGTCTTGCCGCCGGTGAGGCCGGCACGGACAAGGTGGAAGGTGTCCCCGGCATGGAGCCGTGAGCAGGCAGCACAGACGCTTGCGCGGCGGTTACGGCAACGGACCAGCAGGCGCTCACCGGGTTCGCTGCGAGTGTCGTAGTGGTGGAGGATCTCGCCAGTCGCCGCATTGCGGGTGGTGGTCTGGCCGGACAGGTGCACGGGGCGGGCACAGCCGCCGGTGGCGGTGATCTGTTCCAGCAGGCGAGGAAAGCCAGCTTGGTTGGCAAGGCGGATGACGTCGCGGTCGGCATCAGGGAGGGTGCGCAGGCGCGCCGCGGAATCGAGCGCGGCGCGCCGAACGCCCTCCGGGGTCATGTCGGCGGGAATGGTGGTGACCTTCCGGAGTGAGCCGCCGGAGCGGCGCAGTGGAGGAATGGTGGGCAGGGGGTGTCGTCCATAGGTGGGCCTTTCGGAATGGGGCCGGGCAGGGGGAACGGAGCCGCGTGAGGCTGACTCGGTAGCCGATCGCGGAAGGGCTCGAAGGCGCTTCAGGGCCTCGTAAGTGCCGATGTCGGCGGCCTGTCGGCGGCGTATCGGTGGGCCAATGCCCCAGGCACCGCGGCGGCCTCCCCATCCCCTGGGCGATCTTTGAAGTTCGCGACCCAGGTTCAGCGGATGGTGCCGGTTCCACGGCAGCAGCGACATCGGCGTCGGTGACCTGTGCGGGTACGGCGGTAGCGGTCGCCCTTGCAGACGGGGCAGCGCACGGGGCGCATGGGCATGGGTTGTGTTCTCCCTGGGCTAGGTGCGGGTGAAGCCGGAGAGGAACCAGTTCAGGAGACCGTTGACAGTGAAGATCACCGGGGTCTGTCCGATGTAGATGCCGAAGACGGTGATCAGTACGGCTTCCCACCAGCGCACATCGCGGGAGCGGACGAGCAGGACAGTGATCGCGCCGAAGACCAGGGCGAGCAGGAGCACGGACCCCTCATTGACTTCCATCGCGCCCCACCTCCAGGTCGTAGAGGGACTGACACAGGTCGAGAAGTTCGGGCGTGAGGTGGCCGTAGGTGGCAGCGATCTTGCGCGCTTCTTCGACCGTGGTCAGGTGCGAGCGGGCCCGGTCCCAGCCACCGTCTGTGCCGATGCACACGGCCACGCCCTTTTCGTCCGGCGTGATCGACTGAGCGACGGCCACCGCGTCCTTGTTGAGATCGCCCAAGGCCATCTCGGCAGTGGCGGGATCGTTGACCCGGTGACAGATCCGGCCGGCGAGCTGTGCGCGCAGGGAAGTCACGCCGGGGCCCAAGTCAGAGCCGACGCGTTGCCCGGCGACCACAAGGTGGATGCCCAGAGCCGCACCGAGCTGCGCGATCCGCAGCAGGAGCGTCGAGCACTTCTCCGCCTCGGTCTTGCTGTCCCTGGTGCCGTCAGAGAGGTAGAGCTCAGCGAGCTCATCGACCAGGACCACGATGGGGACCGGCCGGAACTTGTCCGGCAACTCCCAGATGGACCGGACGTTCTCCGTGCGGCACACCTCCATGCGCCTCCGCATTCGGATCACGAGCGCATGCAGGACGGCGACGGCTTCACGGCGGGATGTGGCCAGTGCCGACAACCGTCGGCTGAACAGACCCAGCTCCATTCCGCCCTTGCAGTCGATGCCCACCAGGGCCACGGGCTGGGGAGCGAACTGCACCACCAGGCGGGCAAGCAGGGTGGACTTCCCGGACTGAGTAGCGCCCACGACCAGCCAGTGGGGCACCTTTCGCAGGTCCATCACCCACGCCCCGCCACCTTCACAGATCCCCATCAGCGCCGACAGAAGAGTGGGGCTGACAGTGGCAAGGCCGGGGTGTAGGAGCGGGTCGCGAGCTGTAGCGGCCACGAGAACGAGACCGCGTTCGGGTGAGGTCACGCGGACCGCGTGCACCCGCCAGGCGTGTGCCAGGGCATCCGCCGCCTTGATGAACGGTGCTGGCGTCTGCCCCGGATGCAGCCGCACGACCAGGCTGAGGCCAGTACGGGTCGCTCGTGGGAAGGAGATGCGTGGTGCGACCGGGCGGAGCGCATCACCCTTGACAACCAAGTCACCGAGCAGTCCGCGGGAAGGTCGCGGGGAGACCGCGAGGTCATTGAGGATCGCGACCTTCCGCCAAGTCCGCACGACACGTAACGCGGTGAGGGGGAAGCCGGTGAGGTACCAGAACCACACCGGGTGCCGCTGCCGCAGGTGCGCGCCGGCGACGATCACCCAAGCGAGAACGGCGAGGAGAAAGGCAAGGATGACCGGCCCCATCAGGCACCGCCCGTCTTGCTTGCCGGGGCGCTCGCGGCCACAGGGGCGGCGGACGATGCGGGGGTTACGGCCGCCGCCCGGAAGGCGATGCCGTGACGGTCGCCCATGGCCCAGGCGAACGCCTCCAGTTCGGTCAACCGCACCTCGGTACCCTCGGTGATGCCCTTGGGCTCGCCGGGGACGGCGACTTCGATCACCGAGACCCGGCGACCTTCCTGACGCACCATGACCCCGACGGTGTAGATCGTGTTGCCGTCCCGGTCACGTTTCACCTCCTTGTTGTCGTCCAGGCCGGTCATCTTCGGCTCAGGGGCCACAGCGCACCGCAGTACGCCGAGGCGGGATGTGTCCACAGGGATGGACTGCATGGTCGGGCCTCCAAGGCCACTCAGAACGCCACCCCTGCACGGGATGACGTCACTCGTGCTGACGAGTTATGAGTGTGGAGCCCTGTTGGCCTTGAGCGCAAGCACTTATGCTGACGAGTGATGTCTCTCGTATGTCATCGCAGCTATATTGAGACGAAGGGTCCTCATATGTCGGAGATCAAGCGCCCGGGGGCGCTCTACCAGCAGGTGGCCGCCGCGATCCGGGACGCCATCCTCGCCGGGGAGTTTCCGCCCGGCGCCGCGCTCCCCTCGGAATCCCAGCTCATCGAGCGCTACAAGGTCTCCCGGCCCACCGTCCGCAACGCCATTTCCGCCCTTCGCTCGGAAGGGCTCATCGACGTGCAGCACGGCAAGGGCAGCTTCGTTCGCGCCCTTCCCACACCCACCATGACCATTGACCGGTCCGTGCACGGCGACGGCCAGGAGCTCACCACCGGTGACGAAGCCTCCTGGCTGCCCGCCGAGCAGCCGACCGTCTACCGCACGACCGCCAGTGCCACCACCGGCCCTCTGCTGGGACTGGCCGGGGGAGAAGCGCTCTTCGGCAGTGACTGGCTCCTGGTCGACCCCAAGTCCTCGGCACGTTGGATGCACCGCGTCCTCATCCCGTTCACCACCGCCGAAGGCACCCCGCTCGCCGACGAGCCCGGTCGTCGGCCCGCCGCCATCTACTCCATCCTCACCACAGCCGGCCACCATCTCCGCTGGACCGAGACTGTCACCGCCCGCATGCCCTTGCCCGACGAGCGCGCCGCGCTGGAGATCCCCGACGCGACACCGCTCCTCCACACCACCCGCGTCACCCACGGTGCCGACGACCAGCCGCTCCTCCTGGAAGAACTTCGCGTCAGCGCCGATCGCGCCCAGATCGCCTACCACATCACCGCAGAAGCCCCCGCCCGCGCACGCGCGTGAACCACCGGAGCAGGATCGGTCGAAATCTTCTTCACTTCCTCAAGGGCGCGCCGTTGGCGCGCCGGGCGGCCAGCGGCGCCCCGGCGGGCTGCGGCCTGTCGGCCGGTCCCGCCGAGCGCCCTGCCGCCCTCTCCAGTCCACCTTCGCGCATCCCGCCGATCAGCCCCGGTGGCATGGAGCAGCACCACTCCGCGGTTCACATGGCAGGTGAGACGCTGGCTCCCCCTATCTCCGTCGTACACGTCCAAGAGGCAGCAGCGGGGGGACGGGGGTGGCGCTCGGGCGGCCTCCAACGCTGCTGGGCGGCATGTGGCCGGGCGCCGTACTCCCGCCGTCACGGATGCGGGCGCGTGAGGAGATCGCACCCTTGGACGTGGCCGAGGGGGAGCGGGCTGCTGCCGCCCTGTGGCCAGGGCCGTCGTGGGCGCTCCGCTCAGCGCGCCACCGTGGCGGCTTAGCATCCGGCTGCCCCAAGGAGGGCTGGCAACACAGTGAGTCAACTCAGGCCCGCCGGATTAAGCGCGCCACCTCCCGTGCGGTCGCCGCCGGCCACAGCAACCGGACCACCCCCGAACCGTCCCCCCGAGTCTGCGCCGCGGTGGTCACACCTGATGTGTCCACCCCTGCCGAGTCAAGAGCTTCCAGCAAATCAGCGGCCGCGTACCGCGCTTCCCGCCAGCCACTCATGTAGTCGACGCCGCGCTCCCACATCACCGCGTCCGGGTCGAACTCCGCGTCCGCCATCTCGTAACCGCCGTTGCCCGCCCCGGACATGGTCACCCCTTCGATCGCTCTGTCTCATACTGGATCTTGCGGGCCACATCGCATGGGCACACGACGAGGGCCCCGGTACCATCGGCACCGGGGTCTTCGCGACTCCCAGCCGGATCACCTGCAAGCTGCCAGGCGGAGGGTGGTCCGGCCTATCTCTTCGGATGTTTCGGCGCGGTCCGGTTCCTCGTCAGGCTCACCGAGGAACCGGACCGCTGGCGGCGGATGGAGCAACCGCCGCCCCTTCCGCACGGTTGACGGCGAGCACCCGGGACGAGGGGGAATGGACAGTCCCTGCCCTGGGTGTTCTCGTGCGGAAGGGGTGAGAGGACGGGCGCTACAGCTCCCGGACAGCGCCCGCCCGGTCCATCACGAGCCGTCCACCATGGAGGCTCGCCAGTAGTAGGTCACGGTGTGCTCGTACGCCGTGTGCCGGGACAAGCCCGCATGCTTGAGCGCCCAGAGCTCCGCCTGCTCCACGTCCAGGAACGGCGTGGACCGCACGCCGCAGGCCACGCACATGGTGATGTGGCTCGGCGTCTCCTTAGTGGGAAGCCCTTCGAGCTTCCAGTCGACGAACCGGTAAACCGCGCGCGCCATCACTGACGCCCCCGACGAGACGATCGCCGCACCGATACGGGCTTCAAGGCATCCACTGTCTCGGCGGGGCCATCCTGATACACGACCACCAGCCCACGACGACCCTCACGAACCGCCTTCACCACCCGGCCGTGCACTACGTCCCCGGGCCGCAGCATGTACGCCAGCAGCCGCATCACGCGGCCCTCCCGCCCTGCGCGATGATGTCCGCCCACACGGACTTTCCGACCCCGGCCACACGGCTCACTCCCCACTGGTCCGACAGCTTGGACACCAAAGCGAGGCCACGACCGCCTTCACCGGTGCGCCGGCGGATCACAAACCGACGATCATCAGCGTCATCGACCTGTATGCGCACCCCGTTGGGATGCCGGAGGAAACGCGTCTCGATCTGCCCGCCCTGGGGGACGTGGGCGTGCACGACCGCGTTCGTGAACAGTTCGGAGAGCACCACGACGGCCCTGTCCTCCAAGGCTGTCAGGCCCCAGCGAGCCAGTGTTCTCCGCAAGTCGGCACGGGCCGTTCTGACACTGGACGGACGTGGTGGCCAGCGGCGTACCACTGTCCTCTGCTCCGTGGATACCGTTGTTTGCTCCATGTCCGTCAGCCTCGCGGTTGCGGAGCAACGCTCATAAGGCCCAGTGGTATACCCAAGGTGGGTAACATCACTGGGCGTACCACTGGCAGAACGAAGAGTGCAGGTCACCCGGACACGGAGCACCCGCATGTCTCAGCCTTCGCAAAGGCCCGAATTCCCGGTTCACTTGCTGTCCAGCCCGGCGATGATCGAGGCGTGCCGAGAGCGGGACTTCGCGCGAATCTTTACGTTGGCGCGGCGTGCCGGGATGCACAACTCCCTGATCGCCCGACTCTGCGACATGACCGCGAGCCGTGTCGGTGAAGTGATCTCCGGAACGCGGCAACTCAGGGACATGGCCGTGATCGAGCGGGTTTCGGATGGTCTGCGCATCCCCGGACACATGCTCGGATTGGCCCGCCGCGACTGGGAGTCCGCTTCAGCGGACCCTACGGCTCCCACCGTCGACATTGCTCCGGCGGCCAGTGGGCTCGTCCCCACCCTCCCTGGTGCCGACTTGGACAGCATTCTCGCCGTCGCCGCCGGCCCCAAGCTCAGCCCCTCCACCGTGCGAGCTCTCCACTCCTCCATCGAGGACTACTGGCGCCGCGACGACGAGCACGGAGGCGAAGTTCTCCGCCCAGCCGTCGTGGGACAACTCCGCTATGTCGTCGACCTGATCAAGGAGACAGGTGAGGGCGAGTACCGGCGCAATCTGTACGGGGTCGCCGCCGAGCTGGCCCGGCTCACGGGGTGGACATACTTCGACGCACGGCAGTACAGCCAGGCCCGTACGTATTTCACCGAGGCGCTCCACTTGGCGAAGGCGGTGGACGACCGCCCGTTCATGGCCAACGTGCTTGCCTGCATGAGCTTGCAGGCAACCTACGAGGAACGACCGGCTGACGCCGTGGCCCTCTCGACAGCCGCCCAGGACTGTGCCCGGCGCCAGGGCGCCACCCCCCGCGTCATGTCCATGCTCTCCATGCGCGAAGCGTTCGCCCACGCGTCCATGAGCAACCGATCAGCAGCGCACTCCGCTCTCGCCGAGGCGCACACCTGCTTCGAGCGAATCTCGGACCAGGACCCCGACCCCGCCTGGGTCAGCTACTTCGATGAAACCAAGCTCATCGTGGACACCGGTATTGCCCGCGGCCGGCTCGGGGAGGCAGAGGCCGCCGAGCCACTCGTCGAGGAAGCCCTGCGCCGCGAGCCTCGGGGCAACCACCGGGGACGCGCCTTCCACTCCTTCTGGCTCGCCCGCATCCAGTTGCAGCGAGGCAATCTCGATCAGGCGTGTGACACCGCCGCCAGCTCTCTCGAACTCGCCTCCGTCGTCGAGTCCGAGAGGGTCAGTGGGCACCTGCGAGAGTTCCACCAGCAGTTGGCGCCCTTCCGCAAGGAGCCCGCAGCCGTGGCATTCGAGACCCAGCTGCGGGCAACCCTACGGTGATCTCTCAGCGAATCGACTCGTCCATCAACACGTAGAGCACACCGACGAGAGAGCCGCTGCTCACGATTTCGCGGCGGTCGATCATGCCCCGTACCCGCTCCAGCGGAACCCACTCGATCCGGTCCGACTCGTTCTTCTCGGTCGGCGGGCCGACATGCGTGGCACCGTCCGCGCGGAATACATAGTGCTGCGAGTCCGTGATGCCGTTCGCGGGTTCGGCATAGATCAGAGGCTTCATCGGCCCCGGCCGCCAGCCGGTCTCCTCCTCCACCTCCCGTGCTGCGGCTGCTTCGGGAGACTCACCCTCCTCGATCAGCCCCATGGGAAGCTCCCACGCCCAGGCGTCCGTGATGAAACGGTGACGCCACATCATCAGGATCTCGCGTCGATCATTGACCACGGCCGCGACGGCCAGGTGCCGCATCCGTACGACGTGATGCTCCCAACGCCGCCCGTCCGGCTGCTCGACATCGACAAGGCACAGGTTCACCCATTGATTTGTGTAGATCTGTCGCTCACCGTGGGTCTTCCACTGCATGCGCGTAACCCCTCTCGCCGTCGCCCCTAGGATCTCAGAGGCGCGCGCGGGGAGAAGAGGCCCACGGCATCGCCGAGCTGCGCTAGCGACAGGCCGCGCCTCCCGCAGCGCCCCTCGGAAGATGACCGTTCCGCAGACACGACGGCGCCCCCTACCCCTCGACAAGGAGGTAGGGGGCGCGGCGCTTTCGGCGTGTTACGCCGCGACCGGCACCGGCTGCGGCTCGTCGTCGAGCTGCGAGCCGTCCGCAGTGTTGTACTTCTCGTGATTCAGGATTCCCTCACGCGCGGCCACGATCAACGTGCATACTGATTGGCCAGCAACGTTCGTGGCCGTCCGCATCATGTCGATGATGGGGTCGATGGCCAGCAGCAGGCCGACGCCCTCCAGGGGCAGGCCCAGCGTGGACAGCGTGAGGGTGAGCATCACCGTGGCGCCGGTGAGGCCCGCGGTCGCGGCCGAGCCGACCACCGAGACGAAGGCGATCAGCAGGTAGTGGCCGATCGACAGCTGGATGTCGAAGATCTCCGCGACGAAGATCGCGGCGATTGCCGGGTAGATCGCGGCGCAGCCGTCCATCTTGGTCGTGGCGCCGAACGGCACCGCGAAGGAGGCGTACTCCTTCGGAACGCCGAGGCGCTCGGTGACCTTCTGGGTGAGCGGCATCGTGCCGACCGAGGAGCGGGACACGAAGGCGAGCTGAATGGCCGGCCAGGCACCGCGGAAGAAGTGCACCGGGTTGAGCTTGGCGACCGTGGCGAGCAGCAGCGGGTAGACGCCGAAGAGGACCAGCGCGCAGCCGATGTAGATGTCGGCCGTGAACGTGGCGTACTTGCCGATCAGGTCCCAGCCGTACTTGTAGATCGCCTTGCCGATGAGGCCGAGGGTGCCGAGCGGCGCGAGCCGGATGACCCACCACAGGGCCTTCTGGAGCAGCTCCAGCACGGACTGGCTGAAGGTGAGGATCGGCTGCGCCTTGTCGCCGAGCTGCAGCGCGGCGATGCCGGCGACGGCGGCCATGAAGACGATCTGCAGGACGTTCAGCTCGGTGAACGGGGTGATGACGTCCTTGGGGATGATGCCCGTGAGGAAGTCCAGCCAGGAGCCCTGCGCCTTCGGCTTGGCGCCGTCCGCCGGGGTGAGGCCGGTGCCGGAGCCGGGGTTGGTCAGCAGGCCGATGACGAGGCCGATGCCGACCGCGATCAGCGACGTGATCATGAACCACAGCAGGGTGCGGGTGGCCAGCCGGGCCGCGTTGTTCACATTCCGCAGATTGGTGATCGACACCAGGATGGCGAAGAAGACCAGCGGGGCGACCGCCAGCTTGAGCAGCTGGACGAAGATGTCACCGATCTGGGAGAGCGTGGTCTGCAGCCAGCCGATGTCGCCGCTGCGGGCGATCCAGCCGAACAGCACACCGAGCACCAGACCCAGCAGGATCTGGGCCCAGAACGGCACCTTGGGTATGCGGAAGCCGCTGGCCTGCGGCTTTGCGGGGGTTTGGGTGGACACGGACACACTCCGGCGGGGTCACGACGCAAAAAAAGGGGGGACGGGGTGCGGCGGCCGTTCACGATCAGACGGCAGCGGCGCCTCTGCTGGTCGACTTGTCGATCAGACGCGGCAACAGGCCGCGGAGACACAGCGGCAGAGATCGACGTGCAGGCGCGCCACGAGCAGAGTGCTCATGGCGTTGCGGTGCGCGGCTGCTGTCGTCATGCCGAACACGTTAACACTTGAACTTTGAGGTGGCCAAAGGTTTCCTTTGGGTGCGGGTGCCCTCCGGGGCCCGTCGGCCGGTCCGCGATCCGGCGAGAACGCCAACACCCCGCCTCCGAGCGGTGCTCGGGGGCGGGGTGCGGGTACGGATGCGGGGCCCGGTGTGGCCAGCGTCACACGGGCGCCACTGCCTCGGGGGCGAGCCGTCGGCTCCGCGCGGCGCCTGCCGTCAGCCCCGCGCGGCGCCTGCCGTCAGCCCTGCGCGGCCTGCGTCGCGTCGTCCGCGCGGCCGTCCTCCTGGCCGCGGCTGGCCGCCAGCCGCTCCTTGGCCCGGTCGACCTTCACCGAGAGCTGCGCGGACATCGCGTCCCGCTGCTTGCGCAGCAGCACCCAGCTCAGCGGCGCGGAGAGCACCAGCGCCAGCAGCAGCACCCAGAAGAAGTTGGAGTCGTTGGCACCGATCGGCACGACGCCGACATAGGTGAGCCCCCAGACGGCGAGGAAGCAGCCGACGAAGATGCCCAGGCGCATCGCGGAGTAACGGAACGTGGCGCTCGTCTTGAGGGACACGACGGGTTCTTCCTTCGAGGTCGGGGGTCCGGGCGCAACCAGTGAAGCACGTCCCCTTTGCGATCAATCCACCGGATCGGCCGAGCGGCGCTCAGTCCAGCGGGAGGTACATCGTGATGTCGTCGCGGTAGTCGTCCTCGGCGACCTTGATCGCGTCCGGCACCCGCCCCACCTCCTTGTAGCCGCAGGAGGCGTAGAACCGCTCGGTGCCCATGCCGCCGCGCACGCCGAGCCGCAGCCCCCGCAGGCCCTCGGTGCCGCGGGCCGCCTCCTCCACGGCGGCCATCAGCTCGCGGCCGTGGCCGCGCCCCTGGAGGGAGGGGTGCACCATCACGGTGAAGACCCAGCACCAGTGGCGCATCAGCCGGTGACTGTTGGAGCTCAGGAACGCGGTCGCCACGACGGGCCCGTCCGCGCCGTCCCGGCCGACGATCAGCCGGCTGCGGCCCTCCACCAGCGCGACGAGCTGCCGTACGAACTCGGGCCGGATCTCGTCCATGGTCACGGGCGGCACGAAGCCGACGGCGCCGCCCGCGTTCGAGACGTCGAGCCACAGCTCGCACACCTCGTCGCGCAGCCGCGGGGTGATGTCGGGGTCCACGTCGAAGGTCAGTCCCATGGCCCGACCCTATCGACCGAGTAATGGTCAGTCCAGGGCTGCGGCCACTACACGAAGGTCCGAGACGAGGCCCGCGTACACGCTCTCCCGGTCGTCGGCGCGGAGTACGGCGGAGGGGTGGATCGTCGCCACCACCCGGTCGGCGCGCTCCTCGCCCTCGCCGTCCAGGGGCGGGCAGGGCAGCAGCACACCGCGCTGCCGGGTCACCCGGAACGAGGAGCCGAACAGCGCCTTGCCGGCCGTGGCGCCCAGCAGCACGATCAGCTCCGGGTCGACGGCCCGCAGCTCCGCCGCGAGCCAGGGCCTGCAGGCCGTCAGCTCCCGCAGGTCGGGCGCCTTGTGGATGCGGCGCTTGCCGCGCGCGGCCTGCTCGAACTTGAAGTGCTTGACGGCGTTGGTGACATAGGCCAGGTCCGGGTCGATGCCGGCCTCGGCGAGCGCCCGGTCCAGCACGTGGCCGGCCGGGCCGACGAACGGGTGCCCCTGGCGGTCCTCCTGGTCGCCCGGCTGCTCCCCCACGAGCATCACCCGGGCGTCGGCGCGCCCGGCTCCGAACACGGTCTGGGTGGCGTCGCGGTGGAGGGGGCAGCCCCGGCAGTCCGCCGCGGCGCGGCGCAGGGCGGTGAGGGAGGCGCCTGCCCGGCCGGGCAGGAAAGGGGTGGCGTCGTAGCTCTCGGCGGGGTCGGTCACACGGCCCGGGTACCCCGGGGAAACCGGCCCGCCACCCGATTCCCCCGTTTGCGCGGGCCGGCGCCGCCCGTGGCGCGGCGAACGGAGAGCGCGGCCCCCGCGCGACGAACCGCGGCCCCCGCGCCACGGGCGCGAGGGCCGACACGGCGAACCCGACCGGAGGTCAGACCCGCATGGGCTGCGGCGACTCCCGCCGCTCCGGGTCGGGCCCGGCGTACTCCCGGATGACCTCGTAGCGCGTGTTGCGCTCCACCGGGCGGAACCCGGCGTCGCGAATGAGCTCCAGCAGGTCGTCGCGGGTCAGCTTGTTCGGCGTGCCGAAGTTGTCCGCGTCATGCGTGATCTTGTACTCGACGACCGAGCCGTCCATGTCGTCCGCGCCGTACTGGAGTGCGAGCTGCGCGGTGGAGACACCGTGCATCACCCAGAACACCTTGACGTGCGGGACGTTGTCGAACAGCAGGCGCGAGACCGCGAAGGTCTTCAGCGCCTCCGCGCCGCTGGCCATCGTCGTCCGGGCCTGGAGCCGGTTGCGGATCTTGCCGTCCTTCATGTCCACGAAGTCGTGCTGGTAGCGCAGCGGGATGAAGACCTGGAAGCCGCCGGTCTCGTCCTGGAGCTCGCGCAGCCGCAGCACGTGGTCCACGCGGTGGCGCGGCTCCTCGATGTGCCCGTACAGCATCGTGCACGGGGTCTTGAGGCCCTTCTCGTGCGCGAGCCGGTGGATGCGCGACCAGTCCTCCCAGTGGGTGCGGTGGTCGACGATGTGCTGCCGCACCTCCCAGTCGAAGATCTCCGCGCCGCCGCCGGTGAGCGATTCGAGACCGGCGTCGATCAGCTCGTCGAGGATCTCGGAGGCGGAGAGCCCGGAGATGGTCTCGAAGTGGTGGATCTCGGTGGCGGTGAAGGCCTTGAGGGAGACCTGCGGAAGGGCCTCCTTGAGAGCCTTCAGGGACCGGGGGTAGTAGCGCCAGGGCAGCGTGGGGTGGAGGCCGTTGACGATGTGGAGCTCGGTGAGGTTCTCGTTCTCCATCGCCTTGGCGAGCCGAACGGCCTCCTCGATGCGCATGGTGTACGCGTCCTTCTCGCCCGGCTTGCGCTGGAACGAGCAGTACGCGCACGAGGCCGTGCACACATTGGTCATGTTGAGGTGCCGGTTGACGTTGAAGTGGACGACGTCACCGTTCTTGCGGGTGCGCACCTCGTGGGCGAGGCCGCCCAGCCAGGCCAGGTCGTCGGATTCGTAGAGGGCGATGCCGTCCTCGCGGGTGAGTCGCTCCCCGGCGTGGACCTTCTCCTCCAGCTCGCGCTTGAGCCCCGCGTCCATGCGCCCGCCTCCCATACGTCAACCAATCGGGCCTCCCCGAGCCTACGCCCCCCGTGGCGTCCCCCGAGGGGCGGCCCTCCCGGGGCACCCCTCGGACCGCCCCCGCGAGCGCCCCGGCCCGCCCCTCGGCTCACTCCTCGGGCAGCTCGCCGACCCGGTTCTCCCACTTCGTGGAGAGCACGATGGTCGTACGGGTGCGGGAGACGCCCTTGGTGCCCGAGAGGCGCCGGATGGTCTTCTCCAGGCCGTCCACGTCGCTGGCCCGCACCTTGAGCATGTACGAGTCGTCGCCCGCGATGAACCAGCAGTCCTCGATCTCGGCGAGGTCGCGCAGCCGCTGGGCCACCTCCTCGTGGTCCACGGCGTCGGAGAGCGAGATCCCGATGAGGGCGGTGACGCCGAGGCCGAGCGAGGCGGCGTCGACGGTCGCGCGGTAACCGGTGATCACACCGGCCGCCTCCAGGCGGTTGATCCGGTCGGTGACGCTCGGGCCGGAGAGCCCGACCAGCCGTCCCAGCTCCGCGTATGAGGCCCTGCCGTTCTCCCGCAGGGCCTGGATGAGCTGCCTGTCCACCGCGTCCATAGCCTGGCGCCTTCCATTGTTCTGCAATATCGAGCGTTTACGTATAGAATCTAAGGCACAGAGGCCCTGATGCCCTATGAATCTTTCAGATGATCAAAGACGATCCGTCAGGAGATGAACCACACCGTGTACACGATCGAGGTCGCCTACGCCCGCATGCGCGAGCTTCAGGAGCTGGCGGACCGTTCGCGTCACCACAAGCCGGCCACGCGCACCGGTCTGCGCGCCATGGTCCGTCCGTTCCGCGCCAGGCGGAGCGCCCCGGGCGCCTAGTCACGCCCGGTCATCGGGTCACTCGGGCACGGGCCACCCGGTCGTCCGGTCACTCGGCCGCCCGGTCGTCGCCCCGCGGCCGCGCCGGACCGGCCCCACCTCCCAGTTCTCCCTCCCACCTGCGGTAGAGCTTGTGCGGCACCCCCGCCGCGTCGAGCACCCGCCCCGCGACGAAGTCCACCAGATCCTGGATGTGCGTCGCACCCGCGTAGAACGCCGGCGAGGCGGGCACCACCACGGCGCCCGCCGCGTCGAGCTCCACCAGCGCCTTGAGCGTCTGGCCGCTCAGCGGCGCCTCCCGCACCGCGACGACCAACGGGCGGCGCTCCTTGAGCGTCACGCTCGCGGTGCGCTGCAACAGGTCCTTCGACAGCCCGAGCGCCACCCCGGACACGCACGCCGTGCTGGCCGGGACGATCAGCATGCCCTTGGCCGGGTACGAGCCGGACGAGGGCCCGGCGGCCAGGTCCCCGGCCGACCAGTGCCGCACCCCGGACAGGTCCGGCAGCACCGGCTCGAAGCGGTCGGGGGTGCCGTCCGCGCCGCGCGCCAGCCAGGCGCGCAGGTCCGCGCGCCAGTGGGCGTCCCGGAAGGGCAGCCCGGTCTCGTCCAGGAGGGTGAGCCGGGACGCCCGGCTCACCACCAGGTCCACCGCCTCGCCCGCGTGCAGCAGGGCCCGCAGCACGGCGGCGGCGTACGGCGTGCCGGACGCGCCGGAGACGCCGACCACCCAGGGGCGGCGCTGTCCGGTGCTGTCGTTCACTGTCTGTCGCGGCGGCTCCACGCCTTGAGCCTAGCCGGAGGCGGGGACGGGGAACGGGGCAAGGGGGCCCGGCCGGCACCCGGTGGCGGGAGCGCCCGCACGGGCCGCCCGTACGGGGGCTTGGCATGCACCGTCCGAGTGATCCCGTAGTCTCGCCTGGCCAGTACAACAACGGGTGGATGGAACAAGTGGTCGATTACAACAAGCCCGGCTCCGGCGACGGACAGCAGGGCGGGATACCTCAGCAGCCTTCGTACGGCCCCGGCGCGTACCCGAGCGGACAGGCGCCGTACCCCGGTGCCCCGCAGCAGCCCGGCGCGTACCCGGGTGCCCCCGGCGCCCAGCCCGGCGGTTACCCGGGCGGCCCGGCCGGCGCGTACCCCGGCGCCCCCGGCGCCCAGCCCGGCTACGGCTACCCCGGCGGGCCGACCCCGTACCCGGCGGGCGCGGCCCCCTACGGCGCCGGCCCGGGCGGCTACCCGCCGCCGATGCCGCCGCAGGGCTCGCAGGCGATGTGGGCGCACCTGGGCGCGCTGCTCACGATGATCGTCGGCGGCAGCATGTGCTGCGGCCTGGGTTACATCCTGGGCTGGATCGCCCCGCTCATCGTGCGGAACAACGCCCCGAACGACCCCTACGTCCGCCATCACGCGAGCCAGGGCATCAACTTCGGCATCACCCAGGCGATCATGGCGGTGCTCGCGTTCATCGCGTACATCGTCACCGTCGCGGTGGGGGTGAGCACCAGCGACGGCGACGACGCCGGCGCGTTCCCCGTGGTCATCCTGATCGTCATGGGCCTGTTCGTCGTCTACGGCATCTGCTCGATGGTCTTCGCCGTCATCGGCACGATCAAGGCGAACAAGGGCGAGATGTGGTCCTACCCGAAGGCCTTCGCCTTCCCCTTCACCAAGCCGTAAGCCCCGTAAGCGACGGGCAGTCCTGATACGGGCGCGGGCCCTCAGAGGCTCAGCCCCCGCACCAGCAGGTCCAGCAGCGCGCAGACGAAGAGCGCTATCCCGATGAAGCCGTTGACGGTGAAGAACGCCCGGTTGAGGCGGGACAGGTCGTGCGGCCGGACGATCGAGTGCTCGTAGAGGAACGCCACCGCCACGATCAGCAGGCCGACCCAGAAGAACGCCCCCGCGTCGGTGGCGAGCGCGTACCAGCCCAGCAGCAGCGTGGTGACGAGGTGACAGGCCCGCGCCCCGTGGAGCGCGGCCGGGACGCCGAACCGCGCCGGCACCGACAGCACCCCGTGCGCGCGGTCCGCCCGCACGTCCTGACAGGCGAAGATCAGGTCGAAGCCGCCGATCCAGACGCCGACCGCCAGGCCCAGGATCACCGCGTCCCAGGACCAGCTGCCGGTCACCGCCAGCCAGGCGCCCACCGGCCCGATCGCCTGGGCCAGCCCCAGGATGGCGTGCGGGTAGTTGGTGAACCGCTTGCCGTAGGGATAGACCACCATCGGGATCACGGCCAGCGGCGCCAGCGCCAGGCACAGCGGGTTCAGCAGCGCGGCGGCGCCCAGGAAGAACACCACCGCGATCAGCGCGCCGGTCCAGGCCGAGCGCACCGACACCGCCCCGGTGACCAGCTCGCGGCCGGCCGTGCGCGGGTTACGGGCGTCGATCTCGCGGTCGATGATGCGGTTGCACGCCATCGCGAAGGTGCGCAGGCCCACCATCGCCACGGTCACCAGCAGCAGCTCCCACCAGTGGATGCTCCGGTCCTCCTGGAACATCGCGGTGAGGGAGGCGATATAGGCGAACGGCAGGGCGAACACGGAGTGCTCGATCATCACCAGCCGCAGAAAGGCCGGCACGCCCCGCCGCGCGCGGGGGGCGGGCCCCTGGCCGCTGCCCGGTCCGACGATTCCCTCGGCTGTCGACATCACAGGGCGCGTTCCGGTTCGTCTCCGCGGACGCGGGGGTGCCCCGCGCCGCCGTTCGTGGTTGCCGGCCCGCTCGTCACAGCCCGTACTCCTTCCAGCGCTTGGACACCCGCTCGGCGGTCTCCGGGTCGGAGACGACCATGTTCGGCCAGCCGCCGTCGCGGGTGTAGCCCTCCTCGGGCAGCTTCCTCGTGGCGTCGATGCCCGCCTTGCCTCCCCAGAACTGCTGGTACGAGGCGTGGTCGAGGTGGTCGACCGGGCCCTCCACCACGGTGAGGTCGCGGGCGTAGTCGGTGTTGCCCAGCGCGCGCCAGGCCACCTCGTGCAGGTCGTGGACGTCGCAGTCCGCGTCCACGACCACGATCAGCTTGGTCAGCGACATCATGTGCGCGCCCCAGATGGCGTGCATGACCTTCTGCGCGTGCTTCGGGTACTTCTTGTCGATGGAGACGATCGCGCAGTTGTGGAAGCCGCCCGCCTCGGGGAGGTGGTAGTCCACGATGTCCGGGACGATGATCTTCAGCAGGGGCAGGAAGAACCGCTCGGTGGCGCGCCCCAGCGGGCCGTCCTCCGTCGGCGGCCGGCCCACGACGATCGACTGGAGCAGCGGCCGGCGGCGCATCGTCACACAGTCGATGGTGAGCGCCGGGAAGTCCTCCTGCGGGGTGTAGAACCCCGTGTGGTCGCCGAACGGCCCCTCGGGCAGCATCTCGCCCGGCTCCAGCCAGCCCTCCAGCACCACCTCGGCGTTGGCCGGCACCTGGAGCGGCACCGTCTTGCAGTCCACCATCTCGATCCGCTTGCCCTGCACGAAGCCGGCGAACAGGTACTCGTCGATGTCGCCGGGCAGCGGGGCGGTGGAGGCGTACGTCACCGCCGGCGGGCAGCCGAAGGCGATGGCGACCGGCAGCCGCTCCCCGCGCTTGGCGGCCACCTGGTAGTGGTTGCGGCTGTCCTTGTGGATCTGCCAGTGCATGCCGATGGTGCGCCGGTCGTGGCGCTGGAGGCGGTAGAGCCCGAGGTTGCGCACCCCGGTCTCGGGGTGCTTGGTGTGGGTCAGCCCCAGGTTGAAGAAGGAGCCGCCGTCCTCGGGCCAGGTGAACAGCGCGGGCAGCGCGTCCAGGTCCACGTCGTCGCCGGTGAGGACCACCTCCTGCACGGGGGCGTCCTTCACCTTGCGCGGCGGCACGTGCGCCATGCTGCCGAGCTTGCCGAACGCCTCGCGCATGCCGACGAAGCCGCTGGGCAGCTCCGGCTTCAGCAGCCCGCCGATCTTCTCGCTGATCTCGTCGTACGAGCGCAGCCCGAGCGCCTTCAGCAGCCGCCGGTCGGTGCCGAAGACGTTCATCGCCAGCGGCATCGCCGAGCCCTTGACGTTCTCGAAGAGCAGCGCGGGGCCGCCGGCCTTGTTCACCCGGTCGACGATCTCGCCGATCTCCAGATACGGGTCGACTTCGGCCTTGATGCGCTTGAGGTCGCCGTCGCGCTCCAGCGCCCGGAGGAACGAGCGAAGATCGTCGTAAGCCATACGCCCCAGTATCTGCCATCGCCGGTCGCCACTTGCCACCGGGCGCCCCGGAACACCGGCACGCCCACCGCCCACGGCGTCTACCCTGGACGGGTACCGGGGCCGTCCTCGGCCCGCCGCCGCCGTCAGGGGGAACGCACCCACCATGCTCAGGTATCTGCCCTTCCTGCTGGTCCTGGCGTTGTGGATCTACGCGTTCATCGACTGCCTGAACACCCCCGAGGACCAGGTGCGCAAGCTCCCCAAGGGGGCCTGGGTGCTCATCATCGTGCTCTTCGGCTATGTGCTGTTCGGCTCGCTCGCGTGGCTGCTCGCCGGCCGCCCGCGCCGCACCGAGGGCGCCGCGCCCGGCTCGTACGGCGGTGGCCGGCGCACGCGCTGGGTCGCCCCGGACGACAACCCGGACTTCCTGCGTTCGCTGAACCGCGACCGCGACCCGGGCCCGGCCGGGAAGCCCGACGCGGGCACCGGCGGGGGTGCCGGCGGGACCGGCGGCGCGGCGGAGGGCGAGAAGGACCGCGAGCGCCCGCGCGGGCGCGACGACGACCGCGGCCAGGGCGGCGGCGCCGCCCCGGAGGGCGGCCGGCCCTGAGCCGCCCCTGAGCCGCTCCCGAGCGAGGCACGGCCGGCCCCGAGCCCGTTGGGGCGTCGGCCGGCCCTGAGCGCTCGCGGCGGCGGCCGGCGCCGGGCTCTCAGCGCGCGCCGAGCGTCTCGTACCGCCCGTAGAGCTCCCGCCAGCGCTCCAGGGACCAGGTGTCCCAGTCCATGGGCCGGCCGTCCAGGGCCTCGGCGAGGAACTCGAAGTGCTGGTGCCAGCCGGCGAGGCAGCTCAGCCGCTCCTCGTCCGGGCCCGTCATCTCGTTGGTGAAGCGCAGCAGCGTGCCGGCCTCGGTCACCGGGTCGGGCTCCAGCTCGAAGCGGACCCGGCCGTGCACGGAGACGCTGTACTCCGCCAGGCGGGGCGGCTCCCAGGCGGTGATCGTGCCGGTCACCACGGTGTGGCGGCCGCGGTCGTCCGTGGTGAGCCAGCGGAGGGTGACGGCCCCGCCGATCCGGGGCTCGAAGGCGTCCGCGACGGCGAGCCAGCCGGGCAGCCCCTCGGGCGTGGCGACGGCCTCCCAGACGTCCTCCATGGTGTGCGGCAGGCGCAGCTCGTAGCGGAGGCGGTGGGTGTCGGTGGAGAGGGTCCGGCTGGTGCCGTAGCCGATGGAGGCGGTCATGCGACCAGCCTCGCCCCGCCGGGCGGGGCGCGCATCCGGGGGCCGCCGCGCTCCCGCGTGGCGGCCCCCGGCGGGCGGTCAGACGCCCGAGTAGGAGTGCTTGCCGGTGACGAAGATGTTCACCACGTAGTAGTTGATGATGAAGCAGGAGAAGGCGATCAGCGCCAGGTAGGCCGCCTTGCGGCCCTTCCAGCCGGCCGTGGCGCGGGCGTGCAGATAGGCCGCGTAGGCCACCCACGTGATGAAGGACCAGACCTCCTTGGGGTCCCAGCCCCAGTAGCGGCCCCACGCGTCCCCGGCCCAGATCGAGCCCGCGATGATCGTGAACGTCCACAGCGGGAACACCGTGGCGTTGATGCGGTACGCGAACTTGTCCAGGGTCACGGAGGCGGGCAGCCGCGCCATGATGTCGTTGCCCGCGACCCGCGCCCGCACCAGGAAGCGCTCCCGGCCGCCGGCGGAACGGTCGCGCTGGAGCTCGGCCAGCCGCTCCTCCAGCCGGGCGACCCGGCCGTCGGCGAGCCGGACCTCGTAGGTGTCCCGGAAGAGGTAGAGCAGCGTGCCGACGAAGCCGAGGTAGAACACCGCGCCGGAGACGATCGCGCAGGAGACGTGAATCCACAGCCACGGCGACTTGAGCGCGGGCACCAGCTGGTCGCTCTCGGTGTAGAGCACCGTGATGGCCAGGCCCAGGTCGAGCAGGACGGTGGTGACCAGCGGCAGGCCGATCCAGCGCACCTTCTTCTTCAGCGCGAGCAGCACCAGGTACGCCCCGACGGCGACCGCCGAGAAGGTGGTGGAGAACTCGTACATGTTGCCCCACGGCGCCCGCTGCACCGACAGGGCGCGGGTGAGCACCCCGCCGAAGTGGAGCAGGAAGGAGAGCACCGTCAGCGAGACGGCGATGCGGCCGTAGAGGTCGCCCTGCGCGTCGTTGCCGGCCGCGCCGGGGCCGTCGGGCACGTCGCGGGCGCCGGCGGCGGCGCGCGTGACGACCTTGGGGCGCTCCAGTACGGCGGTGCCGCCGGCGCGCTCGCGGGCGGCGGCACCGGCCGTGGCCGAGGCCGTGGCGGGGGCCTCCGCGGAGAGCGCGGCGGCCGTGCGGCCCACCTTGCTGCGGCTGCCGAACACCCACTCCACCATGTGGGCGAGGAAGGCGAGCGTGTAGATCGCCATCGCCGAGTAGATCAGCACATTGCTGATGTTGGCCAGGTTCTCGTTGGCCGCGACCGCGAGGTTCACGCGCGCGCTCCTTCGCCTTGGACGGTTTCGGCTGGGTCGTCTCGTTCTTCGGCCGCTTCGCCGGCGGCCTTCACCGGGGCGTCGGGCTGGAGGGCCTCGGCCAGGTCGGCGAGCTCCTCGGGCAGCCGCGCGGACTCGCTGCGGCCGAGCCCGGCGAGCTCCACCACCGTGCCGCCGCCGGCGGCGGGCACGGCCCGCACCCACACCCGGCGGCGCTGGATGAACAGGGAGCCGGCGAGGCCGAGCAGCGCGGCGATCGCGCCGGCCAGGGCCATGCCGTTGCCGGGCTGCTGGGAGACCTGGAAGCTCGCCCACTCCTTGACGCCGTCGAAGGTCAGCGTGCCCGCGCCGTCGGGCAGGGCCAGGCTCTCCCCGGGGCGCATGGACTTGCGCAGCGGCTCGCCCTTGTCGTCCTTGAACTGCTGCAGCTTCCGGGTGTCGAGCTGGTACACGTTCTGCGGGACACCGGAGTCGATGCCCAGGCTGCCGTGGTAGCCGGTGAGGGTGAGCACCGGGTAGTCCAGCGCGGGGAAGGTCGAGTGCGGGCCGCGCACGGCGTCGAGGCCGTAGGTCGGCAGGAACAGGCCCTGGAAGCCGAGCTGGTCCTTCCTGCCGTTCTTGTCGCGGTAGTCCGGGACCTTGATCACGCCGGCGGAGGTGACGTTGGCGTCCCGCGGCAGGAAGGGCACCGGGCCCTGGAAGGCGATGTCGCCCTGGCCGTCCTTGATCGTGACGATCGGGGCGTAGCCGTGGCCGATGAGGTAGACCTTGTAGCCCTCGACCTCCAGCGGCTTGTTCACCTCGATGGAGGTTTTGCGCTCGGGGCCGTCGGCGCCCGCCCAGTACGCGACGTCGGCGCGGTAGGTGCGGGCGGTGCCCTTCTGCGGGCCGGTGCGCTCGTACGTGGCCTCGAACCCGCGCAGCGAGAAGCCGAACGGCGCCAGGTCGCCGCTGTCGAAGAGCGAGCCGGAGCGGAAGTCGTCGTACTGGGTGAGGGTGTTCGAGAAGCCGTTGCCCTCGACCACGAGCGTGCCGCCCTCGGACTTCCACAGCTGGCCGGAGGCGAACGCCACCAGCATCACGATCAGCGAGACGTGGAAGACCAGGTTGCCGGCCTCGCGCAGATAGCCCTTCTCGGCCGCGACCGCGTCACCGGCGGTGTGCGCCCGGAAGCGGCGGCCCTTGAGTGTCCGCCGGGCGGCGGCCAGCACCTGCTCCGGCTCGGCGTCGGTGCGCCAGGTCGTGTAGGCCGGCAGCCGGTCGAGCCGGCGCGGGGCGCGCGGCGGCCGGCTGCGGAGCTGGCCGACGAACTGCCAGCTGCGCGGCACGATGCAGCCGATCAGCGAGACGAACAGCAGGATGTAGATCGCCGAGAACCAGACGGAGCTGTAGACCTCGAACAGGCCCAGCTTGTCGTAGAGCGGCGCGAGCGACGTGTGCTGCTTCCGGAACTCCTCCACCTTGAGCGGGTCGACCCCGGTCTGCGGGATCAGCGAGCCCGGCACGGCGGCGAGCGAGAGCAGGAAGAGCAGGATCAGCGCCACCCGCATGGAGGTGAGCTGGCGCCAGAACCAGCGCACCCAGCCGATGACGCCCAGCGCGGGCAGCCGGCCCTCCTGCGGGTCCGCGGACTCCTCGGCGGGGGCGGTGGACAGCCGCGCCCCGGCGGCGCCGAGGTCGCCCTCGTGCGCACCGCCGGACTCGGACTCCGGGCCGGAGGCCGTGGTGGTGTCGGTCTTCGCCATGACGTCAGATTCCCGGGGTGTAGGTGGCCGACCACGATTGCAGATCGGCGACGACGTTGTCCCAGATCCCCGTCACGAGCAGCACGCCGACGGTGACCATCATGACCCCGCCGGCCCGCATGACCCACACGTAGTGCCGCTTGACCCAGCCGAACGCGCCGAGCGCGCGCCGGAAGGCGACCGCCGCCAGGATGAACGGCAGCCCCAGGCCCAGGCAGTACGCGACCATCAGCAGCGCCCCACGGCCGGCGTTGGCCTGGTCGAAGGCGAGGAAGTTCACGGCGGCGAGGGTGGGGCCGATGCAGGGCGCCCAGCCGATGCCGAACAGCGCGCCGAGCAGCGGCGCGCCGGCCAGCCCCATCGCGGGCCTGCGGTGGAAGCGGAACTCGCGCTGGGTGATCCCGCCGAGCACGCCCATGAACGCCAGGCCCATGAGGATCACCAGCACCCCGAGGACGGTGGAGATGGTGCCCTTGTGGGCGAGCAGCGTCTGGCCGAAGTTGCCGAAGAGGGCGCCGCCGGAGACGAAGACGACGGTGAAGCCGAGCACGAACAGCGAGGCGCCGGCGACCATCCGGCCGCGCCTGGCCTCCGCCAGGTCGGTGCCGCTGACGCCGGTGACGTACGACAGGTAGCCGGGCACCAGCGGCAGCACGCACGGGGAGAAGAACGAGACCAGCCCGCCCAGCAGGGCGACGGGCAGGGCGAGCAGCAGCGCGCCGGTGAGAACGGTCTGGTTCATCCCGGAGTCGGCGGCCAGCGTGAGCAGCGGACCGGCGGCGGGGTGGAGCAGCGGTTCGGCGGCGGGGAGCACCAGATCGGGGGCGGGGTGGAGCACGCCGATCACTTCTCCGCGATCAGCGGGTCGAGCGTCCTGCGCAGCTCTTCCTCGTTGATCGGCTTGAGCGCGCGGGCGGCGATCCGGCCCTCGCGGTCGATGAAGAGCGTGGAGGGGATGGCCTGCGGGTTGAGGCTGCCCTTGGGGAAGCGCAGCATCAGCTTGCCCTCGGGGTCGTAGAGGCTCGGGTAGGGAACCTCGTTCTCCTTCTCGAACTTCACGGCCGGGGCGATGTTGGGGTCGCGGGTGTTGAGGCCCACGAACTGCACGCCCTGGTCCTTGGTGTCGTTCGCGACCTTCACCAGGTGCTTCATCTCGGCGCGGCACGGCGGGCACCAGGAGCCCCACACATTGACGACGAGGATCTTGCCCTTGTAGTCGGCGAGGTCGAGCGGCTCGCCCTTGAGGGTCTTGCCGGAGATCTCCGGGAGGGCGCCGCGCTCGCCCTTCGCCGCCGTGGAGATGCCGCCGGTGCCGGCGACGAAGTTGGTGTCGCCGGAGCCGCCGGAGGTGCCGCCCGAGCCGCAGGCGGAGAGCGTCAGGGCGGCCGCCGCGAGACCGGCGGCCAGGGTCGCGGTGCGGGTGGTGCGGGCGGTACGACGGCCGGCTGGGCGGCGTCGGGGGGCGCGGCTGGCACTCATGTGAAAAGTTTCGCATGCCCTTTTCACGGATCTTCCGCACCCCCCTGGTCGCGTCGGGCGGGCCGGCTCCGTCGCGTCGGGCGGGCCTGGCCTGTCGCGTCAGGCGGTCGGCGGTCAGGCGGTCAGGCGGTCAGGAAGGTCTTCCAGCCGCCGGTCGGCGCCTTGCCCACACCCAGGGTCTGGAGCTTGGCGACGACCTGCGGGTCCTGGGCGTCCAGCCAGTCGACGTACTGCCGGAACGAGACCAGCCGGACGTCCTTCCGGCTGCCGTCGGCGATGTGCTTCAGCGCGGCCTCGACGGCGTTCATGTAGATCCCGCCGTTCCAGGTCTCGAAGTGGTTGCCGATGAAGAAGGGGGCCCGGTTGGTCTCGTACGCGCGCTGGAAGCCGGCGATGTAGGCCTCGCGGGCCTGCTTCTCCCAGCCGGGGTAGTTGGCCGGGTCGCTCTTGGTGGCGTTCTTCGACTGGTTGGCCAGCATGTTGTAGTCCATGGAGAGGACCTCGAAGGCCCGCCCGGGGAACGGTATCTGCTGGAGCGGAAGGTCCCATATGCCCTGTTTCTTACGGGGCCAGACCTGCCGTCCGCCGGAGGAGCTGGCGTCGTAGCGCCAGCCGAGCTTCTTGGCGGTGGGCAGCAGGTTGTCCTGCCCCAGCAGACAGGGCGTACGGCCGCCGACGAGCTCCTTGCGGTAGTCGAACGGCAGCGGTTCGAGATCGGTGAGGCCGGTGTTGGTCTTCCACTGGGTGACGAACGAGACGGCCTGGTCTATCTCCGACTGCCACTGCTCGGGCGTCCACTTCGCGACCGAGCCGGACCCCGAACAGAAGTGGCCATTGAAATGGGTGCCTATCTCGTGCCCCTCCAGCCACGCGGCGCGCACATTCTCGAGGGTCGCCTTGAGATGCTCGTCGGTGAGGTAACCGATATCCGAGGCGCCCACCGGATTGTTCGGCGGCCGGTACAGGTTCTTCTTCGACTCGGGCAGCAGATACAGCCCGGACAGGAAGAAGGTCATGGCGGCGCCGTGCTCCTGGGCGAGCTTGCGGAAGCGCGGGAAGAGGCCGTTGCCGACCTCGCCGGCGCCGTCCCAGGAGAAGATGACGAACTGCGGCGGGGTCTCGCCCGGCTCCATCCGTACGGGCTTGGGCTGGTGGGGCTGCGGGCCGGTGTCGGCGGTGGAGCCGTCACCGATCGGCTTGGCCTTGGCCTGCGCGGTGGCCGAGCCCTTGTCGCCGGAGCCGGGCCGGGAGTCCGAGCCCGAGCCGGAGCCGCATCCGGCCACGCCGAGCGCCGCGGCCGCGCCGAGCCCCCATCCGAGAAGTCCCCTTCGGCTGATGTCGCGCATAAACCGTTCCCATCGCGTTGCCGTGCTCGTAGAACTCATGAATCCGCGTCGACGGACCCCTGTGAGTGAGAGCCCGCGACTGACGCATGAGTTCCGGAGCCTGCCCCGAATTTGCGAAATGATGGGTATACGTCGTGGAAAAAGCACCACTCCCCCGGCCGGGGGCCGGGGGAGTGGTGGCACGCGTGGAAACGGAGGTACGGGGCCGACGGGCGCTCCGCGACCGCGCCCGGAGAGGGCGCCCGCGGCGGGGGCTTACGCCCCGAAGCCCTTGCCCCCGCCCTTCACCGGCTTCGCGCCGGCCAGCAGATGCGCCGGGACCAGATCCCGCGCCGGCTCCGAGTAGCCGACCGAGACGAGCCGGTCGCCCTCGTACGTGAAGCTGGTGAGGCTGGCCAGCGTGCACTGCCGCTTGCGCGGGTCGTGCCAGAGCCGGCGCCGCTCCACGAAGCTGCGCACGATCCAGATCGGCAGCTGGTGGCTGACGGCCACCGCCTCGTGGCCGCGCGCGGCGTCCCGCGCGGCGCTGAGCGCGGCCATCATCCGCACCACCTGCTCGATGTAGGGCTCGCCCCAGGAGGGGCGGAAGGGGTTGGTGAGGTGCCGCCAGTTCGCCGGCCGGCGCAGCGCGCCGTCCCCGACCCCGAAGGTCTTGCCCTGGAAGACGTTGTCCGCCTCGATCAGCCGCCCGTCGGAGGCGACGTCCAGGCCGTGCGCCTCGGCGATCGGCGCCGCCGTCTCCTGGGCGCGCTCCAGCGGGGAGGCCACCACATGGGTGATGTCGCGGTCGGCGAGGTGCTCGGCCACCCGCTCGGCCATCTTCCGCCCCAGTTCGGAGAGGTGGTAGCCGGACAGCCGCCCGTACAGGACGCCCTCGGGGTTGTGCACCTCGCCGTGGCGCATCAGATGGACGACGGTGATGTCGCCGCCCTCGCCCGGCGCGGCGTCCTTCTTCGCGTTCGGAACGGAGCCGGGGGCCGCGCTCATGGCCGTCACCGCCCGACCGCCTCGACCGCCTCGGCCGCGGCCCGCGCGGCCGACGGCAGCGCGGCGGCGACCCGCTCCAGGGCGCGCGCGTCATGGGCCGTGGAGACGAACCACGACTCGAACGCGGACGGGGGCAGATAGACGCCCTGGGCGAGCATGGAGTGGAAGAAGGCAGTGAAACGGTACGCCTGCTGGGTCTTCGCGCGGGCGAAGTCCGTGACCGCCTCGTCGGTGAAGAAGACGGAGAACATGTTGCCCGCCGTCTGGAGCCGGTGGACCACGCCCTCCTTGGTCAGCGCGTCGGTCACCATCCGCTGGATCTCGGCGGAGACCTCGTCGACCCGGGCGTACGCGGCGTCGTCCAGCAGCCGCAGCTGCGCCAGGCCGGCCGCCGTGGCCACGGGGTTCCCGGAGAGGGTGCCCGCCTGGTAGACGGGGCCCGCCGGGGCGAGGTGGGCCATCACATCGGCCCGGCCGCCGAAGGCCGCCGCCGGGAAGCCGCCGCCCATGACCTTGCCGAAGGTCATCAGGTCGGGGCGCACCCCGTCGATGCCGTACCAGCCGGCCCGGCTGACCCGGAAGCCGGTCATGACCTCGTCGGAGATGAACAGCGCGCCGTTGTCGGCGCACAGCTCCTTGAGCCCGGCGTTGAAGCCCGGCAGCGGCGGCACCACGCCCATGTTGCCCGGCGACGCCTCGGTGATCACACAGGCGATCTCGCCCGGGTTGGCGGCGAAGGCGGCCCGCACGGCGTCCAGGTCGTTGTACGGCAGCACGATGGTGTCGCCGGCCTGCGCGCCCGTGACCCCGGGGGTGTCGGGCAGCCCGAAGGTGGCCACGCCCGAGCCGGCGGCGGCCAGCAGCGCGTCGACGTGCCCGTGGTAGCAGCCGGCGAACTTCACGACCTTCGCCCGGCCGGTGAAGCCGCGGGCGAGCCGGATCGCCGACATGGTGGCCTCCGTGCCGGAGGACACCAGCCGGACCTGCTCGACGGGCTCGATCCGCGCGACGATCTCCTCGGCGAGCGCGACCTCGCCCTCGCCGGGCGTGCCGAAGGAGGTGCCCCGGGCCACCGCGGCCTGCACGGCCTCGGTGACGGCCGGGTGCGCGTGCCCGAGGATCATCGGCCCCCAGGAGCACACGAGGTCCACGTACTCGCGGCCGTCGGCGTCCGTGAGGTACGGGCCGGTGCCGGAGACCATGAACCGGGGGGTGCCGCCCACGGCCCGGAAGGCCCGTACGGGGGAGTTCACCCCGCCGGGCGTCACCGCGCCCGCGCGGTCGAAGAGCGCCTGGGAGGCCGGGGCGTCGTACGCGTACGGCCGCTCGGCGGGGCCTCGCGAAAACTCGTTCACTGGTGCGCTCCGTTCACTCGCAGCCCGCCCCGCGGACCGTCGGCGCCCCGCGTGCCCTCGACACCCGGCGTGCCCGCGGCGCCCTGTCGGCCCCACGCGTCCGCCCCACCCCGCGCCGCCGCCGACCGCGCGGCGGGGCCGCCCCGATCGGGGCGTCCGGGAGCCCCTGCTCCGTACTCATCAGCCATGCCAACAGGGTACGGGCCGGTCCGCGGCGCGACGGTCCCGGAACAGCAGCGAGGCGGCGCCCGGCGCGAACACGGCCAGGGCCAGGGCGATGCCGGCCGTGGAGTCCCAGGGGTGGACCGGCCAGGCCCAGGGGTACGGCCGGCCGGCCGTGCCGTACCCCGCCGCGGCACAGAGGAGGGGGAGGAGGGCGACCGCGGCCACGGCGGCGGCCCCGCCGAGGGCGCGGCGGACCAGGAGGGCCACGCCCAGGCCCATGCCGGCGACGCCCAGCAGGACCACGGGGGCGAACAGCGCGCCGGCCACGGCCAGCGGGGAGCGGCTCGGCACGCGGGAGGCGACCCGCCCCCGCCGGAGCCGGGCCCCCT
>NZ_JBPQTV010000049.1:0-27478 GCF_051386515.1 Streptomyces sp. URMC 123
CCTCCTCCGGGGCGCCCTGGCCCCCCGGCTCCCCCGGCTTCGCGGCCTCCCCACCGGCCGCCGGGCGGCTCGGCGCCGCCGTCTGGCTCTACGACGAGCCGACCGAGCCGGTGGAGCGCCAGCGCCACCTCGTCGGCCTCTACACCCGCTTCGCCGCCGCGCACCTCGCCCGCCACCTCGAACTGAGCCGGGCCCGCGCCACGGCCACCACCCTGCGCGAGGAACTGCTGCCCAGCCGGCTGCCGCGGGTGCAGGGCGTCCGGCTCGCCGTCCGGCACCGCACCGGGCCGCACGGCGGCGGGGACTGGTACGACGCCCTGCCGCTGCCCGAGGGCGCGCTGGGCCTGGCCGTGGGCGGGGTGACCGGCAGCGGGCCGGGCGCCGTCGCCGCCATGGGACGGCTGCGCGCCTCGCTGCGGGCGTACGCCGTCATGGAGGGCGAGGACCCGGTGGCCGTCCTCTCCGACCTCGAACTGCTGCTGAGGCTCACCGAGCCGGCCCGCAGCGCCACCGCCCTCTTCGCGTACTGCGAGCCGCCGCTGCCGGCCGCCCCGGGGCTGCCCGCCCGCCCCAAGGTCCTCCTGGCCGGCGCGGGGCACTGCCCTCCCCTGCTGATCGGCGATCACCGTACGGAGTTCGTGGAGACCTCGCTGTCCGCGCCGCTGGGCATGCTCGCGTGCTGGGAGGCGCCCAGTGTGGGGATCGAGCCGGCGCCCGGCGAGACCCTGGTGCTCTACAGCGACGGGCTGCTGCACCGTACGGGCGATCCCATGGACAGGGCGTTCAGCAGGCTCCACCAGGCCGCCGCGTCGGTGCCCAGAACGGCGCGCGAGGACCCCGCGGCCATCGCCGACCACATCCTGCGCACCGTACTGCCGGAGGGCCGCGACCGCGCGGACAGTACGGAGGACGTCGTCCTGCTCGCCGCCCGGTTCGATTAATCATCCCGTACGGCGAACGCCCCCCATACGATGGAGGGCGGTCCCGTACGAGGAGGCAGAAGTGACCGAGCAGCGCGCACCGGAGACCCCGGAGGGCGGAAACGCTCCCGACGCTCCCATCAAGCAGCGGAAGAACGGCCTGTACCAGGGCGTCTCCGAGGAGCTGGCCGCGAACATGCAGTCGGGGTGGGCCGACACCGAGCTGCGCGACCTGGCGCCGATCGAGCAGGCCCCGAACGCCGCCCGCCGGCGGGCCGCGCTCTCCGCCCGTTTCCCGGGCGAGCGCCTGGTGATCCCGGCGGGCAACCTCAAGACGCGCTCCAACGACACGGAGTACGCCTTCCGCGCCTCCACGGAGTACGCGTACCTCACCGGGGACCAGACCCAGGACGCCGTCCTGGTGCTGGAGCCGACCTCCGACGGCCACGAGGCGACCGCCTATCTGCTGCCCCGCTCCGACCGCGAGAACGGCGAGTTCTGGCTCGACGGCCAGGGCGAGCTGTGGGTGGGCCGCCGGCACAGCCTGAGCGAGGGCGAGCAGCTGCTGGGCCTGCCCTGCTCCGACGTCCGCGAGGTCGCCGACGCGCTCGCCGCGCTGGACGGGCCGGTGCGCATCGTGCGCGGGCACGACGCCGGCCTGGAGGAGGCCCTGGCCGACAAGCTCGACGCCGAGCGGGACGAGGAGCTGCGCGTCTTCCTGAGCGAGCTGCGCCTGGTGAAGGACGCGTTCGAGATCGGCGAGCTCCAGAAGGCCGTCGACTCCACCGTCCGCGGCTTCGAGGACGTCGTACGGGTGCTCGACCGCGCCGAGGCCACCTCCGAGCGCTACATCGAGGGAACGTTCTTCCTGCGCGCCCGGGTCGAGGGCAACGACATCGGCTACGGCTCCATCTGCGCCGCCGGCCCGCACGCCACCACCCTGCACTGGGTCCGCAACGACGGCCCGGTGCGCTCCGGCGAGCTGCTGCTGCTCGACGCCGGCGTGGAGACCCACTCCCTCTACACCGCGGACGTCACCCGCACCCTGCCGATCAACGGCCGCTTCACCGAGCTCCAGCGCCGGATCTACGACGCGGTGTACGAGGCGCAGGAGGCGGGCATCGCGGCGGTCCGGCCGGGGGCGAAGTTCCGCGACTTCCACGATGCCGCGCAGCGCGTGCTCGCCGAGAAGCTCGTCGAGTGGGGCCTGCTCGACGGCCCGGTGGAGCGCGTGCTGGAACTGGGCCTGCAGCGCCGCTGGACCCTGCACGGCACCGGCCACATGCTCGGCATGGACGTCCACGACTGCGCCGTGGCCCGTACGGAGTCCTACGTGGACGGCGTGCTGGAGCCGGGGATGTGCCTGACCGTGGAGCCGGGCCTGTACTTCCAGGCCGACGACCTCACGGTGCCGGAGGAGTACCGCGGCATCGGCATCCGGATCGAGGACGACATCCTGGTGACGGAGGACGGCAACCACAACCTCTCGGCCGCGCTGCCGCGCGCCGCCGACGAGGTGGAGTCCTGGATGGCCCGCCTGCGCGGCTGAGCGTCACGTCCCGGCCGGAGCGGCGCGTCACGTCCCGGCCGGAGCGGCGCGTCACGTCCCGGCCGGAGCGGCGCGTCACGTGCCGGCCGGAGCGGCCCGCCGTGCTCGGAGCGCGCCACCGCGCGCGCCGAGCGGGAAACGCGCTCCGGTCAGGAGGCCTTCAGCAGGGCGTCGTCGCGCCACTTGAGGATCTTGTCGAAGCTGACGACGGCGCCCCGGCCGGGCTTGTTGCGGAAGTCGACGTGATCGGCCAGGGCCTCGATCAGGCCCAGCCCGCGGCCGTGCTCGGCGGTGGTCGGCGGCTGGGCCGTGGCCGTGGCCACGGGGCGACGGCGGACCGCCGTTCTGCGGCGGGCGCCACGCGTATCGGAACTGCGCGGATCGGAGCTGCGCGGGTCAGGGCCGCGCGGGTCAGGACTGCGCGGGTCAGGGCCGCGCGCGTCGGCGCCGTGGAGCTGGCCGCCGTGCGCGCCGGCCGCCGCCTGCACCGCCGGGAAGCCCGGCCCCGAGTCGGTGACCTCGATCCGGCACTTCTCGCCGTCGAGGTAGGCCGTCACCCGGAACGCCTCGGAGGACCCGCCGGAGGGCGGCCCGCCGCCGTGCTCCACGGCGTTCGCACACGCCTCCGACAGGGCGACCGACAGTTCGTAGGAGATGTCGGGATCGACCCCGGCCGTCTCCATCGTGCCGATCAGCAGCCTTCGCGCGAGGGGAACGCTCGCAGCCTCGCGCCGCAAATGGAGTGACCACCAGATGCTCATAGCTCCAGCCTCCTGGCTGCGGCTCGACATACCGATACGTATTGCCGCGATCAACCGCCCATAAGCGTGGGACCGCCGTGACTACGCTCGTTCGGCGGACGCGCGGGATCACCCCAACGATGTACCCCGGTCCGGATCGCATCCACCCCTGACGTAGGAAGTGCGTCAGGGGGGTGGGATGATGGCGCGGCCATGTCTGCCCCCGCGTCCGTCCCCGCCGAGCGCGCGGCCGCCGATCTGCGGCTGCTGAGGGCCGCGGTCTTCGCCGCGGTCTGCGCCGTGCTGTCCGCGGCCGGACACGTGCTCGCCTCGTGCGCGACGGTGCCGCTGTGGACGCTGGTCGCGGGCTTCCTCGCCGTGCTGGCCGCGGCCGCGCCGCTCGCCGGACGGGAGCGCTCCCTGCCGGGCATAGCGGCCGGTCTGGCGGTGGCCCAGCTCGGGCTGCACGCCCTCTTCGCCCTCGGACAGCACGGTCTCGCCCTCGGGCAGCACGGCGCGAGCGCCGCGTCGGCCGGCTCGGGTCCCGCCGCGGGCGGGGCCGCGCCGGGGGCCGGTGGCGCCTCCGACGGAACGTTGATCGCGCTGGCCGCGCGCCTGGTGTGCGACACCGGTCCGGCGCGGATGACCGCGGCCGAGGCCCAGCGGATCGTCACCGCGGCCGGCATCGACCCGACCGGCCACCCCGCCCACGCGGGCGGCGCCGCCATGGCCGCCGAGGTGCCGGGGCCGTCGCCCTCGCTGCTCGCGGGACTGCTGCCGTCGCTGCCCATGCTCCTCGCCCATCTGCTCGCCGCCGTCGTCCTCGGTCTGCTGCTGCGGCGCGGTGAGGCCGCGCTGTTCCGGCTCGTACGGCTGTCGGCGGGCTCGGCGCGCGTGGTGGCGCACGAGGCGCTCGCAGGCTCACTGCGCGCCGCTCTCGCGCTTGCGTGCGCGTTGTGTGCGGGGCTCGTGGGGGCGCCCAACGCCGGTCCGCGCGCTCCTCGGGCCCAGGGGCGGGACAAGGCCGGGCCGCAGGTGCTGGCCCTGGCCCACTCCGTCATTCGCCGGGGACCACCGGACCTCGCCCTCGCGGCCTGACCGACGCGCCACGCGACCTCACAGGAACCGATCGCCGACCCACCCCCCTTCCCGACCATCGAACGCGAGCGACTCGCCGGACCCGGCGAGCCGTCGGCGGGCCGGTCGTGGACGGAACGGGACCGGCGACGGCCGTACGCGTGTGCCGTGCCGTCGCCGCACGCGCGTCCACCCGTCGTTCCTGCCTGTGGAGTGTCGTCATGACCCCTCGCCAGAACCTCCCCTCCCAGCCGTTCTCCTCGCTGCCGGTCTCCTCGCTGCCGGCCGCCGCGGACGTCCCGGCCGCCTCGAACGCCTCGGCCCGCTGGTCGGCCGTCGGCTCCGGCGCGTCGCGTCGCCCGTCCCGGCGGGCGCGTCTGGCGCTCGTCGCGGGCGCCGCCGCCGGTGGCGTCCTGCTGTGCGCCGGGCCGGCCTTCGCCCATGTCACGGTCGACCCGGGCGAGGCCGCCCAGGGCGGCTTCAAGACGATCGCCTTCAAGGTCCCCAACGAGCGGGACAACGCCTCGACCGTGAAGCTCGAGATCTCCCTGCCCACCGATCACCCGCTGGCGACCGTCATGCCCAAGCCGGTGCCCGGCTGGAAGCACGAGGTCAGCAAGTCCGCGCTCGACAAGCCGATCGAGATCCACGGCAAGAAGATCAACGAGGCCGTCACCAAGGTCACCTGGACCGCGGACGGCAGCAAGATCGAGCCGGGCACCTTCCAGGACTTCCCGCTCCTGGTCGGCCGGCTGCCCAAGGACACCGACAAGCTGGTGTTCAAGGCGCTCCAGACGTACGACAACAACGAGGTCGTGCGGTGGATCGAGGAGCCCAAGGACGGCGGCCCGGAGCCGGAGAGCCCGGCGCCCGTGCTCAAGCTGACCCCGGCCACCGGCGACGGCCACGCCGCGGCCAAGGGCGGGAGCGGCGCGGCAGCCGACGGCAAGGCCGCGTCGGCGAAGGGCGGGGACGACGCCTCCGGAAAGGCGGCCGAGCAGGCCGCCGGCGACGGCGGCAGCGACACCACGGCGCGGGTGCTCGGCGGGATCGGCATCGCCGTCGGTGTCGCCGGGCTGGCGTTCGGCGTGTTCGCCGGCCGCCGCCGCTCGGCCTGACGCCCGGCCCGAGGGCCGGCCGGCCCGGCGCCGCCCGGCCCAACGGTCGGCCGCGCAACGGTCGGCGGCCCGACGGCCGACGGCCCGTACGGCCGGCCGACCCCTTTCACCACCACACCATCACCATCACCACACAATTCACCCTGGGGCACGTTTCCATGCGCAAAACCCCTGTGCTCGCCGTCGCGCTCGCCGCGACGGCGGCACTGACCCTCTCCGCCTGTTCGGGCGGCTCGGGCGGCTCCGACGGCTCGTCCGTCGCGGACGTCTCCTCGAACGCCACCGCCCAGAAGGCGGCGACCGTCCTCGACCGTCCGTTCGCCAAGCCCGACCTGGTGCTCACCGACACCAAGGGCGAGAAGTTCGACCTGATCGAGCGGACCAAGGGCAAGCCGACCCTGATCTACTTCGGCTACACCAACTGCCCGGACGTCTGCCCGCTGACGATGAGCAACCTCGCCATCGCCCGTAAGAAGCTCGCCGACCCCAAGGACCGCGAGCAGCTCCAGGTCGTGTTCGTCACGTCCGACCCCGAGCGCGACACCCCCGAGCGGCTCGGCGCCTGGCTGACCGGCCAGGACCCCGCCTTCATCGGCCTGACCGGCGACTTCGCCACCATTCAGGCCGGCGCGCGCAGCGTCGGCGTCGGCATCGAGCCGTCGAAGAAGGAGGCGAACGGCGACATCGTCTCCACCCACGGGGCCCAGGTTCTCGCCTTCTCCCCGAAGGACGACAAGGCGCACGTCATCTACGGCGAGAAAGCCACCGCCGACGACTTCGCCAAGGACCTGCCCAAGATCATCAAGGGAGAGACCCCGTGACCCGCCGCACCACCACCCTGCTCGCCGCCGCCGTCGCCCTCGCCGCCACCACGGCGCTGACCGGCTGCTCCGCCGACCCCGAGCCCCAGCTCAAGGCCACCGGGGCCTACATCCCCAAGCCGGTCATGCCCGACATGGCGGGCGGCTTCATGGTGATCGAGAACACCGGCGAGGCGGCCGACAAGCTGGTCAAGGTCACCAGCCCGGTCTCCGACGACGTACAGATCCACGAGACCGTCGACAACAAGATGAAGCAGGTGAAGTCCTTCGACATCCCCGCCAAGGGCAAGCTCGAACTCAAGCGCCGCGGCAGCCACATCATGTTCATGAACCTCAAGGAAAAGCTCGCCGAGGGCGGCAAGGTTTCCGTGGAACTGCACTTCGAGAAGGCCGACCCCATCAAGCTGGACGTTCCGGTCATGGCGACTAACTACGACCCGCAGAAGTGAGGGACTGAACCCTGATGCCCGTCACCGCCCCCCGCTCGGGACCCCGCCGCGCCACCGCCCTCCGCACCGCCGTCGCACGCCTGCCGCTCCTCGCCGCCGCGCTGCTCGTCGCCCTGCTCGGCGGTCTGTTCGGCGCGCCCCCCGCCTCGGCGCACGCCGCGCTGACCGGGAGCGACCCCAAGCAGGGGGCGGTGCTGGCGACCGCCCCCAAGGACGTCACCCTCACCTTCTCCGAGGGCGTCGCGATGTCCGGTGACTCCATACGCGTCCTCGACCCCCAGGGCAAACGCGTCGACATGGGCGAACTGCGCGACATGTGCAGTGGCAATGTCATCAAGTACGGGGTCTCCCTCCACTCCGGGCTGCCGAACGGCACCTTCACCGTCGCCTGGCAGGCCGTCTCCGCCGACAGCCATCCCGTCTCCGGCGCCTTCACCTTCTCCATCGGCGCGCCCTCCGCGACCGATGTGGCGCTGCCCGAGCAGCAGGCCGGTGGCGGCCCGGTCGGCGTCCTCTACGGCATCGGCCGCTACGTCGCCTACGCCGGCTACATCCTGCTGATCGGCGGCGCCGCCTTCGTCCTGGTCTGCTGGCCGCGCGGCGCGGGCGTACGGGCCGTGCAGCGGCTCGTCGTGCACGGCTGGGTGGCCCTGACCGCCGCCACCCTCGTGATGCTGCTGCTGCGCGGGCCCTACACCGGCTCGGGCCGGCTCGCGGACATCGCCGACCTCGGCGCACTGCCGGCGGTGCTGGAGACCAAGCCGGGCGCGGCCCTGATCTCCCGGCTGCTGCTGCTGGCCGCGGGGGCGCTGTTCGTCGCCGTACTGTTCGGGGCGTACGCGCGGCGGGTCACGGGCGACGAGGCGGACAGCGGGCGCGAGCGCCGTGATCTGACCGTCGGCCTCGCTGTCGGCGGCGCGATCGTCGCCATCGGCCTCGCCGCCACCTGGGCGCTCGCCGAGCACGCCTCCACGGGCCTGCAGACCTCCGTCGCCATGCCCGTCGACGTGCTGCACCTGCTGGGCGTCGCCGTCTGGCTGGGCGGGGTGGCGGCCCTGCTGGTCGCCCTGCACCGGGGGCCCGTCGTCGAGCGGGCCGCCGTACGGCGCTTCTCCCGGCTCGCCTTCGCCTCCGTACTGGTCGTCGCCGCCACCGGCCTCTATCAGTCCTGGCGCCAGGTCGGCTCCTGGACGGCCCTGACCGACACCTCGTACGGGCGGCTGCTGCTGCTCAAGGTGGGCCTGGTCGCCGTACTGATCGCGGTCGCCAGCTTCTCCCGGCGCTGGACCGCCCGGCTGTCGGCCGTACGGTCGCCCGAGGCGGAGGCGGCCGCGGTGCTGGAGGCGCGGGCCGCGGTGGCGGCGGGCGCCGGACCGGTCGCGCCCGCCGACTCTCCGGCGGCAGGCACCCGTACCGCCACGGCCGCGCCCGCCGACCCCCCGGCGGCAGGCACCCGTACCGCCACGGACACACCCGCCGACCCCCCGGCGGCGGAAGCGGGGGCGGCCTCGGACGCGCCCGTCGACCCCCGGCGCGCGGCGCAGCTCGCCCGCCAGCGCGCCGCCCTCGACGCCGCCCGTACGAAGCGGATGCGCGACGCGGACGGCGAGCGGGCCGGGCTGCGGCGCTCCGTACTGATCGAGGCGGCCGTCGCCGTCGTCCTGCTGGCCGTGACGACCGTACTGACGAGCACCGAGCCGGCGCGCACCGAGGAGGCCGTACGGAAGGCCGCCGGCGGGACCGCCGTGCCCAACCGGCCGATCTCGGTGAGCATCCCCTTCGACACCGGCGGGGAGGACGGCAAGGGCACCGCGCAGATCGACCTCGACCCCGGCCGCACCGGCGACAACAGCCTCCATGTGCGGCTGTCCCGGCCCAACGGCAAGCCCCTCGACGCCCCCGAGGTGAAGGTGTCCTTCACCCTCAAGGCCCAGGACATCGGTCCGCTGCCGGTCGCCCCGCCCCGGGTGGAGACCGGCCACTGGTCGGCGACCGGCGTCCAGCTCCCCATGGCGGGCGACTGGCAGATGTCGCTCACCGTCCGGACCTCCGACATCGACCAGGTCACCGAGTCCAAGAACGTGAAGATCGGCTGATGACAGACTCCCTCGCACGCGACGCCCGCAGCGCCTCCCGCACCCCCGCCGCGGGCGCGGCCGGCCCCGGCCGCGACGGCGCCCCCGCCGGCGACGGCACAGAACTGACGCTCTCCCGGCGGCGGCTGCTGGGCACCATGGGCGCGGCCGGCGCCGCGGGGCTCGCGGTCGGGGCCGCGGGCGGCGCGATCGGCGCCGTCGCCGCGGCGGACGACGCCCCGACCGCCCTGGCCACCGTCGGCTCCACCGCCGTGCCCTTCCACGGCCGGCACCAGGCCGGCATCACCACCCCGCTCCAGGCCCGGGGCCATCTCGTCGCCTTCGATCTGGCGCCGGGCGCCGACCGCAAGGCCGCGGCCGCCCTGCTGCGCCGCTGGTCCACCACGGCCGCCGAGCTGATGGCGGGCCGCCCGGCGGGCGAGGGCGACACCGGGGTGGCCCTGGACGCGGGCCCCTCCTCGCTGACCCTCACCTTCGGCTTCGGCCGCACCTTCTTCGACCGCACCGGCCTGGAGAAGCAGCGCCCCATGGCGCTCGACCCCCTGCCGGACTTCTCCTCCGACCGGCTCGACCCGCGGCGCAGCGACGGCGACCTGTGGGTGCAGATCGGCTCCGACGACGCGCTGGTCGCCTTCCACGCCCTGCGCGCCGTGCAGAAGGCGGCCGGTGACACCGCCCGGGTGCGCTGGCAGATGAACGGTTTCAACCGTTCCGCCGGCGCCACCGCCCGGCCGATGACGGCGCGCAATCTGATGGGCCAGGTCGACGGCACCAACAACCCCAAGCCGGCCGACGAGGACTTCGACCGGCGGATCTTCGTGCCCGGCCGGGGCGGCCAGGACGACCCGCGGTGGATGGCCCACGGCTCGTACGCCGTCGTGCGCCGCATCCGGATGCTGCTGGACGACTGGGAGCGGCTCCCCCTCGACCAGCAGGAGCGGGTCATAGGGCGGCGCAAGTCCGACGGCGCGCCGCTGACGGGCGGCACCGAGACCACCCCGCTGGACCTCGACCGTACGGGCCCGGACGGCAAGGTCGTCATCCCCGCCAACGCGCACGCCCGGATCAGCGCCCCCGACGCCAACGGCGGGGCGGCCATGCTGCGCCGGCCGTTCTCCTTCCACGACGGCTTCGACGCCGACGGCACCCCGGACGCCGGCCTGCTGTTCATCTGCTGGCAGGCCGACCCGCTCAAGGGGTTCGTGCCGGTGCAGCGCAAGCTCGACCGGGGGGACGCGCTGTCGCCGTTCATCCGGCACGAGTCGAGCGCCCTGTTCGCCGTGCCGGGCGGCTGTGCGCCGGGTGAGTACGTGGGCCAACGGCTGCTGGAGGGGTGAGGCCCCTACTAGGGTGATCGGTATGTCGGCCAGCCGTTACACGTATCTCGGGCCCGAGGGCACCTTCACCGAAGCCGCGCTGCGCACGCTGCCGGAGGCGGCCACCCGCGAGCTGGTGCCCATGGTCTCCGTCCCCGCGGCGCTGGACGCCGTGCGCTCGGGGGAGGCGGCGGGGGCGCTGGTGCCCATCGAGAACTCGGTGGAGGGCGGGGTCACCGCCACCATCGACGAGCTCGCGACCGGTGAGCCGCTGACGATCTACCGCGAGGTGCTGCTGCCGATCGCCTTCGCGCTGCTGGTGCGCCCGGGGACGACCCTGGCCGAGGTGAAGACGGTCACCGGGCACCCGGTCGCCCAGCCGCAGGTGCGCAACTGGCTGCGGGCGAACCTGCCGGACGCGGTGTGGGAGTCGGCCGCCTCCAACGCGGACGGCGCCCGGCTGGTCCAGGAGGGCCGCTACGACGCCGCGTTCGCGGGTGAGTTCGCGGCGCCCACCTACGGCCTCGAGCCCCTGGTGAAGGACATCCACGACGCCCAGAACGCCGCCACCCGCTTCGTGCTGGTGGGCCGCCCGGCCCGGCCCGCGGCGCGCACCGGCGCGGACAAGACCTCCGTGGTGATCTGGCTCGCCGACGACCACCCGGGCGCGCTGCTGGAGCTGCTCCAGGAGTACGCGGTGCGGGGCGTCAACCTGATGCGGATCGAGTCCCGGCCCACCGGTGAGGGCATCGGCCGCTACTGCTTCTCGGTGGACTGCGAGGGGCACATCACCGACCGCAGGGTCGGGGAGGCGCTGATGGGGCTCAAGCGGATCTGTCCGAAGGTGCGCTTCCTCGGCTCGTATCCGCGGGCGGGGGTGGAGCCGGCCGCGGTGGCGGAGCCCCGCCCGGGCACCTCGGACGGGGCGTTCGCGGCGGCCTCGGACTGGCTGGCGCGCTGCCTGGACGGGCGGGGCTGACGCCTCCCGAGGGTCCGGCGGGGCGGGTTCGGCGAGGCGCTTTCACGGCTTCCACCGAGTTATCCACAGGCGCCTTCTCGACCTGGGGACAAGTCGACATGAGGAGACGCGAGAACGCGACATCATCGACAAATCGGCCACTCACCCTTTCGGGGCCACCGGTGTCGACATGCCGCCTTTCGTCACCCCCATTCCCTCCCGCCACCCTTTGGGGCGAGGCATTACCACCCGAAAGGGTGAGAAAAGCGGGTTTGGAAGACCACTTCTTGGGACAGCACAACATCATCGGAATGATCCATTCCGAGTTCCACAGATAGCGCTCACACCCTGTGGATAACTTTGCGGACCGGGAAAGCCCCTGTGGACAAGACGGCCGCGAAACCGCAGCTCCAAGTCCCGCCGACGCCGGGGGAGTCGATGGACGCCGCGCCCCCGAGATGCCCCGTATCAGGGAATGCGCCATGATTTATTGACGCGGTCGGTGCTGCTTTTCCCTTTGCCCGCGGCTTTTCCGGCAAAACGGGCAAATACCCCCTAATGGGAATATCGCGTCGAGCGCCCGAGCCGCGCCCCGGTAGCCTGGTGGGGTGATTGACCTTCGTCTGCTCCGTGAGGACCCCGACCGTGTGCGCGCGTCCCAGCGTGCCCGTGGAGAGGATGTCGCCCTGGTCGACGCCCTGCTCTCCGCCGACGAGCGGCGCAGGTCGTCCAGCGTCCGCTTCGACGAGCTCCGTTCCGAGCAGAAGTCGCTCGGCAAGCTCATCCCCAAGGCCGCCGGCGAGGAGAAGGCCGAGCTGCTGAAGAGGGCCGGCGAACTCTCCGCCGCCGTCAAGGCCGCCGACGCCGAACAGGACGAGGCCGCCGCGGAGACCCAGCGGCTGCTGCTCCAGCTCGGCAACCTCGTCCACCCCGAGGTCCCCGTGGGCGGCGAGGACGACTTCACCGTCCTCGACACCGTGGGCACCCCGCGCGACTTCGCCGCCGAGGGCTTCGAGCCCAAGGACCACCTGGAGCTGGGCCAGCTCCTCGGCGCCATCGACGTCGAGCGCGGCGCCAAGGTGTCCGGCTCCCGCTTCTACTACCTGACGGGCGTCGGCGCGCTGCTCGAACTCGCCCTCGTCAACGCCGCCATCGCCCAGGCCACCGCGGCCGGCTTCACCCCCATGCTCACCCCCGCGCTGGTCAAGCCGCGCGCCATGGAGGGCACCGGCTTCCTCGGCCAGGCCGCCGCGGACGTCTACCACCTGGAGAAGGACGACTTCTACCTGGTGGGCACCTCCGAGGTGCCGCTCGCCGCGTACCACATGGACGAGATCATCGAGGCGGACCGGCTGCCGCTGCGCTACGCCGGCTTCTCGCCCTGCTTCCGCCGCGAGGCGGGCACCTACGGCAAGGACACCCGCGGCATCTTCCGCGTCCACCAGTTCGACAAGGTGGAGATGTTCTCGTACGTCGCGCCGGAGGAGGCCGAGGCGGAGCACGGTCGCCTGCTGGAGTGGGAGAAGCAGTGGCTGACCAGCCTGGAACTGCCCTTCCAGGTGATCGACACGGCCAGTGGCGACCTCGGCGCCTCCGCCTCGCGCAAGTACGACTGCGAGGCCTGGATTCCGACCCAGGGCAAGTACCGCGAGCTCACCTCGACCTCGAACTGCAATGAGTTCCAGGCCCGCCGGCTGTCCGTACGGATGCGGGACGGCAAGCACGTGAAGCCGCTGGCCACGCTCAACGGCACGCTGTGCGCCGTGCCGCGCACGATCGTCGCGCTGCTGGAGAACCACCAGCAGGCGGACGGCTCGGTGCGCGTGCCCGAGGTGCTGCGGCCCTACCTCGGGGGCCGGGAGCTGCTGGAGCCCACGGCCCGGTGAGCGACGCGGCGGCAGAGAGCAGGTCCGAGGGGGAGGCGTCGAGCACGGGCGCCGGCACGGCGCTGGCCACGGCTACGGCTACGGCTACGGCTACGGCTACGGCCACCGTGCCTGCCCCGGGTGGGGCGGTGGTCCCGGGCGGGGCAGCGGACGGCGGTGCGGCGGAGGGCGCTCCCGTACCGCCCTACCGGCTGATCGCGACGGATCTCGACGGCACCCTGCTGCGGGCCGACGGCACCGTCTCCCGGCGTTCGCGTGAGGCGCTCGCCGCGGCCACCGCGGCGGGCGCCGCGCACATCGTGGTCACCGGCCGGCCGGTGTCCTGGGTGCGGCACATACTGGACGACCTCGGCTACCGCGGGCTGGCCGTGTGCGGCCAGGGCGGGCAGGTGTACCACGCCGGTGAGCACCGGCTGCTGACCTCCGTCACGCTCGAGCGCCGGCTCGCCCGGCTCGCCGTGGCCAGGATCGAGGAGCGGGTCGGCGGCCCCCTGGCGATGGCCGCGGGCCGCGACGGGCTCGACGGCAAGGTGCTCTTCGGACAGGGCTACGAGCTGGTCGGCGAGGAGCCGGCGGTCCGGTACGACACCGAGGAGCTGTGGGCCGAGCCGCTCGGCAAGCTCTACATCCAGCACCCCGAGCTCGGGGACGACGAGCTGACGCGGGCCGCCCGCGCGGCCGCGGGCGACCTCGTGGGCGTGACGCTCGCGGGCGAGGGCATCGTCGAACTGCTGCCGCTGGGGCTGACCAAGGCGACAGGACTGTCGCTGGCCGCGCGCCGGCTGGGGCTCACGGCGGCGGACACGATCGCCTTCGGCGACATGCCGAACGACATTCCGATGTTCGGGTGGGCGGCGTACGGCGTGGCGATGGCCAACGCGCATCCCGAACTCAAGGCGGTCGCCGACCGGGTCACGGCGTCCAACGAGGACGACGGCATCGCGGACGTCCTCGAATCCCTCTTCGCTCCCGCTCTGGGCTGAGCGTCCGTACTGTCGCGATGAGCGTCAGTTCTGTCCTCGGTCGCCGGACGGTCCCCTGGGGACCGGTCCGGCGGCCGAGGTCGCGAAAGCCGGTGTCACCTAGGCCGGTTCAGTGGCCCAGGCGGACGAGGGCCGCCGCGGGATAGCGCTCGCCGGCCACTGCCTCCTCGGGGACCGCCGCCCGCAGCGCCGCCCGGTCCTCCTCGGTGAGCTCCAGCGCCACCGCCGCGACGTTCTCCTCGAGGTAGCGCCGCCGCTTCGTACCGGGGATGGGCACGATGTCCTCGCCCTGGCCGAGCAGCCAGGCCAGCGCGGCCTGGGCCGGCGTGCAGCCGAGCCGCGCCGCGATGGAGCGCAGGGCCGCCACCAGGGCGACGTTGCGCTCGATGTTCTCCTCGGCGAACCGCGGCCAGCGCAGCCGGTTGTCGTCCTCGGTGAGGTCGTCGCGCGAGGTCACCTCGCCGGCGAGCATCCCGCGCCCGAGCGGGCTGTAGGCGACGACGGTGATGCCCAGCTCGCGGCAGGTCGCCAGCATCTCCCCCTCGACCACGTCCCGGGTGAACAGGGAGTACTCCAGCTGCACCGCGCTGATGGGGTGCACGGCGTGAGCGGCGCGCAGGGTCGCAGGGCTCACCTCGGAGAGCCCCAGGCAGCGCACCTTGCCGGCGGCCACCAGCTCCGCCATGGCGCCGACGGTCTCCTCGATGGGGACGCCCGGGTCGCGCCGGTGGACGTAGTACAGGTCGATGTGGTCGACGCCGAGCCGGCGCAGCGAGGCGTCACAGGCGACGGGTACGTAGTCGGGCGAGGTGTCGACGCCCCCGACACGGCCGGTGGCGCTGTCGTGCCGCAGTCCGAACTTGGTGGTGACCACGGCCTCGTCGCGGTCCCGGCCGCGCAGCCAGCGGCCCAGCAGCTCCTCGTTGGCGCCGCGCCCGTACGCGTCGGCGGTGTCGAGGAGGTTCACCCCCAGCTCCGCGGCGCGGTCGAGCGTGCGGAGGGCCTCCTCCTCGTCGGTGGGCCCATAGGCGATCGACATGCCCATGCAGCCGAGGCCGAGGGCGGAGATCCGCACTCCGCTCCGCCCGAGGGTGCGGTACTTCATGGCGCGCTCCTTCTGCTCTCCCCCAGGGTCTCTCCCCGGGAGTGGGCCCCGCCCTGCTCCGGGACCCCCCGGCCGGGCGCGGGAGCCCCCTCGCTCCGTACGGGGGCTTCACCGTCCCGCACGGACGGACCCTTGCCCCGTACGGGCGGTACCTCGCTCCGTACGGAGGCACCCCCGCGTACGGCGACCCCCTCGCTCCGTACTGCGGCGGCCTCGCTCCGTACGGACGGACTCTCGCCCCGTACGGGCGGACTCGGCTCCGGTGCCAGGGGCCTGCCGCGGCGGAGGGCCGTGTACGCCCGCGCGACGGAGACCAGCCGTGACACCTCGTGCGCGTAGTCGTCGTCCGTGACGGGGAAGTTCTCCTTCGCCACGGACTCGTCGACGCGGTCCCGCCCCTCGCGCTGGGCGCGCAGCGCCGCCTCGATCCGGGCGGCGTGCACGGCCGCGTGGAGCTCGGGCTCCGGGAGCCCGGCCGCGCGGGCGGCGCGGGTCGCCGCCTCGGCGACGGCGGGGTCCATGTACGGGCGGAGCGAGAGCAGCCCGTCCTGGATCTCGATGACCCTGCGGTACAGCCGGTAGTTGATGTCGCGCGGCGAGAACCGGGCGAGCGGCGAGCCGTCCGACGGGGCGAGCACGATGCCCGGGTTGGCGCGGCACAGGTCGCGCCAGAGCCCGTGCAGCCGCCGGTGGGCGACGGCGTTGTCGATCCGGCGGCGCAGCCCGGTCAGCTGCGGCCCCCAGGAGGGCATGGTGAGCCCGGAGGCGAGGAAGAGGATGCCGATCCCGTTCGCCACCGGGGTGAGCAGCTCCCACTCCAGGGGGCTGGCCCCGATCTGCGTGGCCACCGCGGCGGAGGCCCGGTTGGCGCAGTAGACGATGTACGCGCCGGCGCCGACGGCCGTGGTGTAGAGCCCCCGGCGGAGCCACTGGCGGCCGGCGACCCGGCCGAAGCGGACGCAGAGCCGCATGATCTCGATCATGCCGGCGCCGAACGCCGTCACATAGAGCAGGAGATAGCCGGTGACCAGGGGGTTGTGGGCGTTCTGGAGCAGATAGTGCTTCGAGCGCTGCCCGTCCTCCGGCATGGCGGCGAACCAGAGGGCGAACATCACCAGCGCGCACAGTACGGCGGCGATGATGCGGGCGCGCACCTTGGGCCGCGCCTGTTCGATCGGGTGCACCCAGAAGACGATGGCGATCAGGATGGCGGCGCTGGAGCCGACGCCGCCGGAGAGGTGGATGCCCAGCGCTCCGATGTTGGGCACGTTCAGCAGGTCGTCGACGCGGGCCGCCACGGTCGGCGTGGAGAGGGTGAACGAGATGCCCTTGAGGGTGAAGGCGGCGAGCAGAGCTCTGAGAGCCGGATCGCGCCAACCCGAGCGCAGATCCCGCAGCTTGTAGAGCAGTGCGAGCGCGCACACGAGGGCACACAGGGGGAAGACCACGCTCTTGACGCCGGTCATGTCCGGTCCGTACCTCCGTCGCCGTGCATCGAACCTCCTCTGGCTGACACAGCAAGGGGCGTGGGGCGGTTGCAGATTACGTGCCCCGGCGGCCGGTGGGCCGGTGCGCCGGAGGATTGTTGTGAAGGATTCTCTGGAACAGCAGGTGATCGCGCCATTCGCCGTGAATGTGCAGATAGCGGGGGGCGAGGCCGATCGGTTCGAAGCCGCACTTGGCCAGGACGCGCTGGGACGCCTCGTTGTCCGTGAGGGTGCCGGCCTCGACCCGGTGCAGATCGAGCCGCTCGCGGGCGTCCTGGCAGACCCGCTCCACGGCCCGGGAGGCCAGCCCCCGCCGGCCGTGCGCGACATCCGTCCAGTAGCCCAGGTTCGCGCTGCGGAAGGGGCCCATGACGATGTTGGCGAGGGAGACCAGGCCGATGACGCGGTCCCCACCGTCCGTCAGGACCCAGGGCATCCGCAGTCCTGCCGCGCGCTGGTCCAGGAGGGCGCGCACGTTCGCCGCCTGGCCCTCGGGGGTGAAGAACGCCTCGTCCCGTACGGGCTCCCAGGGCCGCAGGTGCTCACGGTTGCGCCGGTAGGCGTCGCACAGGGCCTCGGCGTCGTCCAGGGCCAGCGGGCGCAGGAGCACACCGTCGCCGAGGTCGAAGTGCGGGGCGGTGTGATCGTTCATCCACACACCGTAAAAGGCGTGGCCAGGGATCTCCAGGGAGATCGCCGAGAGATCGTCGGTGAGCAGTTGTAGGATGATTGGGTGACCGGGTGAATGTGGTGCTCGGTGACGGAGTGACGCACCGGGCGAGCGGCGCCCGATGGCGCGGGGCGCACCGGGTGACCGGAGGAGGACGGCGGAGCATGGCGGCATTGCGGGCGGCCGGGCGGCAGTCGCTGGTGGACGGCGTGGTCGAGCAGCTGCGCGCACAGCTCACGGGGGGCGAGTGGCCGGTGGGGTCGCGCATCCCCACCGAGCACGAGCTGGCCGAACAGCTCGGCGTGGGCCGCAACACCGTGCGCGAGGCCGTACGGGTGCTGGTGCACGCGGGCCTGCTGGAGTCCCGGCAGGGGAACGGCACCTTCGTGCGGTCCACCGCCGACCCCGCGGCCGTACTGACCGGGGTGCGGCACGCCCATGTGCTGGACGTCCTGGAGCTGCGGGTGGCCCTGGAGGCGGAGGCGGCCCGGCTGGCCGCCGCCCGCCGCGACGAGCGCGATCTGGAGCGGCTGCGGGCCGCGCTGGCGGCCCTGCACGAGCAGGGCGACCGGTCGGCCGACGCGGACCTGGACTTCCATCTGCGCGTGGTGGAGGCGACCCACAACTCCGCCCTGATCGAGGTGTACCGGTTCTTCAGCACCTCGGTGCACGAGGTACTGGTCGCCGCGCTCGGTGATCAGGAGATGCCGGCGATCGACCTCGCCGCCCACAGCGCGCTGGTCGACGCCATCGAGGCCGGGGAGCCGGAAGCGGCCGGGCGCAGCGCCCGCGAACTGCTGAGCGCGCCCATCGCCGCGGTGGAGGCCCTGGTCGCCCCGCCCCCACAGCGGCCCTGACCCGGCCGCGGTCCCGACCCGACAGCGGCCCTCACCACACAGTGGTCCTCACCTGACGCGTCCGGGCGTCCCGTTCACCGGGGCGTGCCCGGCGCGCCCCAGGGCCACCTCTCTCTTTCCCGCCTCGCGCAGTACTGCGCGAGGCCGACCGTACGGATGGCGGCACGCCCCGTACGGACAACAGCACGACGCACGAAAGGCGCTCTCTCTTGGCACGGCCGGACATACAGGCAGAACCGGGCATCGCATCGCGCACGGAGGCGGCCGCGGGGACGAGAACCGCCGCGCGCCCCGGGCCGGGGCCGGAGCCCGCTGTCCGTACCGGTCCACCCCTGGTCGACGCCGAGGCCGGCGCGCGGCCCGCGCCCGGGACCGCCGCGGCGGCGGCCGCGGCCCGGCGGGCGCTGCTCGCCCACCCCGTCCTGCTACTGGCCGGGATCGTGCTGGCCTCGCTCAATATGCGCGCCGCGCTGGCGAGCGTGTCGCCCCTGGTGAGCGAGATCAGTGAGGCGTTCGGGCTGTCGTCCACGGCGAGCAGTCTGATCACCTCGGTGCCGGTGCTCTTCCTGGGCGTCGGCGCGGCCGTGGCGCCCGCGCTGGGCCGGCGGTTCGGCTCCGAGCTCGTCCTGTTCGGCGCGCTGGTGCTGCTCGCGGTGGGCATCCTGGTCCGCGTGCTGCCCTCGCCGGCCGCCCTGTACGGCGGCAGCCTGTTGGTCGGCACGGCGATCGCGCTGCTCAATGTGCTGATGCCGGGGTTGATCAAGCGGGACTTCCCGGACCGGGCCGCGGGCATGACCTCCCTCTACACGGGAGCGATGATCGCGGGCGCCACGCTGGCCGCGGCCGCCTCCGTCCCCCTGGAGAAGGCGTTCGGGGGCAGCTGGACCGCCTCGCTCGCCTCCTGGTCGCTGCTGGCGCTGCTGGCGGCCCTGGTCTGGCTGCCACAGGTGGTCATCGCCCGCGGCCGTACGGGCCACGAGGTGACGCCCGCCCGTACGCCCGCGGGCCGGGCGGCCGGCGCGACGGCGCCCGCCGGGGGCCGCGGGGTGTGGCGCAGCGCCCTGGCCTGGCAGGTGACGCTGTTCATGGGGTTGCAGTCGCTGTGGACGTATGTGCTGATCGCCTGGCTGCCCACGATCCTCACCGACCACGGGATGAGCCGGAGCACGGCCGGGGTCGTCTTCGCCTTCAACACCCTGATCCAGGTGGCCGGCGCCTTCGGGGTGCCGCTGCTGGCCGGGCGGATGCGCAGCCAGCGGGTGCTGGTGGTGCTGGTCAGCGGACTGGTCGGGGCCGGTTACGCGGGTCTGCTGGTCGCTCCGGCGAGTGGCGCCTGGCTCTGGGCGGCCCTGCTGGGGATCGGCCAGGGCGGTGGTGTCGGCCTGGCGCTGACGCTGATCGTGCTGCGGGCCGGGGACGCGGGGACCGCCGCGCGGCTGTCCGGCATGGCGCAGACGGTGGGCTATCTGCTGGCCGCCTGCGGCCCGTTGGCGGCGGGCGCGGTCTACCAGGCGACGGGCGACTGGACGCTGCCGCTGGTGCTCATGCTGGGGGTGTGCGGGGCGGCCCTGGGCACGGGGCTCGCCGCCGCGCGCGACCTCAAGCTCTGAGCTCTGCGCTCTCGGGAGCGTCGAAAGGCGTTGCCGGGGCCGGTCCGCCCGAGCGGCGGTCCGGCCCCGGCGCGGCATCACTCGTCGCCGGCGAGGGTCAGCCCCCTCAACTTGTGCGCGGCGAACCAGGTCGCCGCCGCGGTGACGACCAGCAGCAGGGTCATCCCCAGGGGGAGCCCGACGTCGGAGGTGACGAGCCCCCCGCCGGCGATCTTCTGGGCGAGGGCGAGCGCCCACTGCTGCACGCTGAGCGTGCGCGCCCCCGGCACCAGGTTGCCGAAGACCGACTCCCACACCAGGGCGTAGAGCAGCCCGAAGACCACCGCGTGCCGGGTTACCGTTCCGAAGAGCAGGAACAGGCCGCTGTAGGCGATGGAGGCGACGGCCGCCGCGGCGGCGTAGGCCACGGCGATCTGCTGGCTGTTGCCGTTGAGGACATAGCCGGCGATCAGGGTGGGCACGGCGGAGAAGACGACCGTCACCCCGATCGCCACGATCAGCTTGGTGAGGATGATCGTCGGCCGTTTCACCGGCTTGGCCAGCAGATAGACGATGGCGCCGTCGTCGATCTCCGGTCCGATCGCGCCCGTGCCGGCGATGACACCGACCAGCGGGACCATCGTGGCGAGCGCGAATCCGCCGAGGACGTTGGCGGCGACCTGGTCGTCCGCGCCGGTGAGCAGCCGCACGGCGATCGCCATGAGCAGCAGCAGTCCGGGCAGCGCGAAGAGGATCAGGGCGCGGCGGCGGCCGAGCAGGGCCCGATAGGTGAGCCGGGCGACCGTGGGGTGGAACACCGTGGACATCGCTGGCTCCCTTCAGGCCGTGACGAGGTAGGAGAAGACGCTCTCCAGGGACTCGTCCGAGGGCGAGACCGTGAAGAGCCGGATGCTGTGCGCACGGGCGACGCGCGGCAGCAGTTCGGTGAAGCGGGTGAAGTCGACGGCCTGGACGCGCAGCGCGCCCTCCGCCAGGTCCACCTCGATGCCCGCCGTCGACGGGTCCGCGATCAGCGCGGCGGCGAGCGCCCGGTCGTCGCCGGACCGTACGAGGTAGCGGTGCGGCCGGTCGGTCATCAGCCTGCGGATGCGCCGGAAGTCGCCGGACGCGGCGTGCCGCCCGGCCACCACGACCTCGATATGGCTGGCGAGCTGCTCCACCTCCTCCAGGATGTGCGAGGAGAAGAGCACCGTACGGCCGTCGGCGCCCATGCGCCGCAGCAACTCCATGAGCTGCATGCGCTGGCGCGGGTCCATGCCGTTGAACGGCTCGTCGAGCAACAGTACTGAGGGATCGTGGACCAGGGCGGAGGCCATCTTCACGCGCTGCCGCATGCCCTTGGAGTACGTGTCGATCCTGCGCTGCTCGGCGTACTCCATCTCGACGGTGGCGAGCGCCCTGCGGGCCGCGGCGCCGGGGTCGGCGAGCCCGTGCAGTTCGGCGTTGGCGACGACGAACTCGTGCCCGGTGAGGAAGTCGTACATCGCCTCCCGCTCGGGCACGACGCCGATCTCCCGGTACGCCTGCTCATTGCGCCAGACGGGAGCGCCGTCGAGGGTGACCGAGCCGGTGGAGGGCGCGAGGAAGCCGCCCAGCATGTTGATGAGCGTGGACTTGCCGGCGCCGTTGGGGCCGAGCAGCCCGGTGACACCGGGGCCGATCGTCATCGTCACGTCGTTGACGGCGACGACGTTCCCGAACCAGCGGGAGACATGGTCGATGTGGAGAGTGCTCATGGGCGCGGCCCGTTCCTGGGGAGGGTGGTGGTGGGCGACGGGAGGGCGGTCACAGCCCGACCTTTCGGTAGCGGCGCATCAGCAGGGCGTACGAGCCGGCGACGACGCCCAGGGCGACGGCGAGGTAGACGACCCCTCCGGCGGTGCTCGGGCCGGCGTTGCCGGGGAAGGCGGACGTGGCGCCCAGGAACGTCGTCTGCACGCCGTCGACGAGCGTGATCGGCGAGAACAGGCCGAGCCAGCCGACCGCCGCCGTGTTGCCCTGGTCGTGGGCGATGAGCTGAATGGTGCTGACGGCGCCGTAGGGGATGGTCAGCGCGGCGATGACGGCGGCGACACCGAAGCCGCGGCGCGGGGTGAGCGCGGCGACGACCAGTCCGATGCCGGCGAACAGTACGGAGAGCAGGGCCACTGACCCGAGTCCTTGTGCGAATTGTCGAGTGTGATCGGCCGCCTCGAGCTTGGCGAGCAGCGCGCCCACGTAGAGCACGAGCAGCGGCGTGGCGGTGAGGACGAACAGGGCCGAGGCCATGGCCGCGTACTTGGCCAGCACGTAGTCCAAGCGTTCGATGGGCCGGGAGAAGTACAGCGCCACGCTGCGGAAGCGCAGGTCGCGGGAGACGGACTGCGGGGCCTGGGCGGCCAGGTACAGCCCGATGACGGCCTGGAGGTAGAGCGCGTAGCTGGTGTACTCGATGGGCATCCGCTTGGTCTGCGCCGCCACGGCCGCGATGATCAGGGCGGGCAGGCACATCACGCCGAACAGGACCATCGGCAGCACCTTGGACTTGGCGGAGCGGCCGAGCCCGTAGGCGCCCCGCAGGCTCTGCGCGTACAGCGAGCGGCGGGCGTAGGCGCGGCCCAGCCGGGGGCCGTCGTAGCCGCGGTAGCCGATGTTGTGGATGCGCGCGGGGTCGGTGGTTGCGGTCTCACGCGACATCGCGGTCACCTCGGGGGCTGGTGGGGGCGTCGGAGCGGAAGACCTCCGCGATCCGGTGGCGGCGCTGTTCCATGCGGACCAGGCCGAGGCCGAGTTCGGCCACCGTGTCGCGGACGGTGTCGTACGTGTCGTCACCGGTGACGTCGACCAGCAGCAGATGGCCGGCGCCGGGGGCGGCACCCAGGGCCTCCTGGCCGCCCGGGCCCTGTCCTCCGGGGCCCTGGCCGCCCGGGCCCCGGACGGTGAGGCCCGCGGCTGTGAGGGCCGCGTACAGGGCGGCGGTGCCGTCCGGGTGCCGGTCGGTGTCGGTGACCTCGACCGCCAGCGAGGCGGTCGCCTTGGTGAAGTCACTGGTGGAGCTGGAGCGCAGCAGCGTGCCGCCGTCGATGACGACGACGTGGTCGCAGGTGCGCTCCAGCTCGCCCAGCAGGTGGGAGGTGACCAGGACCGAGATGCCGAAGTCGGTGTGCACCCTGCGGATCAGGCCCAGCATCTCGTCCCGGCCGACCGGGTCGAGGCCGTTGGTCGGCTCGTCGAGGAAGACCAGGCGCGGGTCGTGGACCAGGGCCTGGGCGAGCTTCACCCGCTGCTTCATGCCGGTGGAGTAGCCCCCCATGGGGCGGTAGCGCTCCTCGTAGAGGCCGACGTGGCGCAGGGTGTCGGCGGTGCGCTCGCGGGCGGCGGTCGGCGGCAGCCCCGACATGCGGGCCATGTGCACGACGAACTCGGTGGCCGAGACGTCGGGCGGCAGGCAGTCGTGCTCGGGCATGTAGCCCACCTGCTCGCGAATGGCGCTCCCCTCGGTGGCGACGTCCAGGCCGAGCACGCTGGCGCGGCCCTCGGTGGCCGGGGACAGCCCGAGCAGGATCTTGATCAGGGTGGACTTTCCGGCCCCGTTCGCACCCACCAGGCCCGTCACGCCCGGCGCGATGTCCACGGAGAGCCGATCGAGGGCGGTCACCCGGGGGAACCGCTTGCTGAGGCTTTCGGTCGCGATCACTGTCACGTTCATGACGCTAGTGGCGCGCACCACAGCGGACGTCCCCCTGTCGGTCGGTCCTCCGTACGACTCGGGGCTGACCTTCCCGTAGGGGTCTTGTCATCGTTGGTTGTTACCGGCGGTATCCACAGCCTCGTCGGCACCCTTGACGCCGCCGCTCGACATTGTCACATTCATCACTGTCAGGTTTCGGCCCGGTGCGTGGCGTGACGGCGGCGCGCCGGGCGGGCGTGGGGTGCGGCGGCGTCGGGGACCGGTGCGCGCGGCGTGCGGGTGGCGCGCACGAGATGCGCACGAGGTGCGTACGAGACGCGTACGACGGCCGGCGTGGGAGACGCGGGAGAGGGGACGGCGTGATCGAGAACGCGCGGGAGCGCTGGGTGCGCACCGCTGAGGTGGAGCTGTGCGTCGCCGAGCTGGGGGACCCCACCGGACCCACGGTCGTGCTGCTGCACGGCTTCCCGGACAGCAAGGAGGTGTGGGACCGGGTCGCCCGGCGGCTGGCGGACCGGTTCCATGTGGTGCTCTACGACGTCCGGGGGCACGGCCGCTCCTCCGCCCCGAAGCCGCTGCGCGGGGGCTTCACACTGGAGAAGCTGACCGACGACTTCCTCGCGGTCGCCGACGCGGTGAGCCCCGGCCGACCGGTGCACCTGGTGGGCCACGACTGGGGCTCGGTGCAGGGCTGGGAGTTCGCCACCGCCCCCCGCGCGGCCGACCGGATCGCCTCCTTCACCTCGATCTCCGGGCCGTCCCTGGACCACTTCGCGCACTGGCTCAGGCGGCGGGCGGCCCGCCCCACCCCGCGCCGGGCCGGACAGCTCCTGGGCCAGGCCGCCCGCTCCTGGTACGTCGGCGCCCTGCACGCCCCCGGCCTGCCCGAACTGGCCTGGCGGGGACCGCTCGGCAGGAACTGGACCGCGAGGCTGCGGCGGGTCGAGAAGCTCCCGGCCGACGGCTACCCCACCGCATCCCTGTCCCGGGACGCCGCCCATGGCGCCTGGCTCTACCGCGACAACGTCCGCCCGCGCCTGCGCCGCCCCCGCGACGACGCCCACGCGCCCATGCCGGTGCAGCTGATCATCCCCACCGGTGACCCGTATCTCTCCGCGCGCCTCTACGACGACCTGGACCACTGGGCGCCCCGGCTGGTGCGGCGCACGGTGGCCGCCGGGCACTGGGTGCCGCGCACCCGCCCCGACCAGGTCGCCCGCTGGATCGCCGACTTCGTCTCGGCGCACACGGTGGAGGGCGCGCCGGGGTCGTCGGACCAGGCGGCGGAGGCGGCCCTGGTGGAGCCGCTGACGGCTCGGGCGGGCGAGGCGGGCGTCTCGGGGCCGCGGACGGCCACCGGCCCGTTCGCCGAACGGTTCGGCGGCCAGCTGGTGCTGGTGACCGGCGCCGCCAGCGGCATCGGCCGGGCCACCGCGCTGGCGTTCGCGGCGGCCGGCGCCCGGGTGGTGGCGGTGGACCGGGACGCGGAGCGCGTGGCCGCCACCGCCGATCTGGCCCGGCTCGGCGGCGCCCAACAGGCCTGGGCGGAGGCCGTGGACGTCTCCGACGAGCAGGCGATGGAGAAGCTGGCCGAGCGGGTCGCCGCCGACTACGGCGTGGTGGACGTGCTGGTCAACAACGCCGGCCTCGGCATGGCCGGGCGGTTCCTCGACACCGGCACGGAGGACTGGCGCCGACTGCTGGACGTCAACCTGTGGGGCGTCATCCACGGGTGCCGGCTCTTCGGCCGGCAGATGGCCGACCGGGGGCAGGGCGGCCATATCGTCAACATCGCCTCGGCCGCGGCGTACGCGCCCTCCCAGATCCTGCCCGCCTACAGCGTCTCCAAGGCGGCGGTGCTGATGCTCAGCGAATGCCTGCGGGCCGAGCTGGCCGCCCGGGACATCGGCGTCTCGGCGATCTGCCCCGGGATCGTCAACACCAACATCACGACCGCGGCCCGCTATACGGGGGTGACGATCGAGGAGGAGCGGCGCCGACGGGTGCGGGCCGCGCGGATGTACGGCCGGCGCGGCTACGCGCCGGAGAAGGTCGCGACGGCCGTGCTCACGGCGGTGCTCCGGGACCGCGCGGTCGTGCCGGTGACCCCGGAGGCGCGGGTGCTGCGCGCCCTGTCGCGCGTGTCGCCGGGGACGATACGGCGGCTCGCGCGCGTGAACGTGCCGCTGTAGCGCCTGTGGTTCCGCGGCCCTGTGCCCGCGCAGCACCGCAGCCCTGCAGCCCTGTAGCGACGGACCACGACCACGGGAGACAGCATGAGCGCCACGGCGGAGTCGCACCCCATCGTTCCGCGCCGGGTCTCGTTCGACTGGCGGCGCACCCCGCTGCACTGGATTCCGGACGAGCCCACGGCCACCCATGTCATCAACGTGCTCCATCTGCTGCTGCCCGCCGGGGAACGGTGGTTCGTCACGGTGTTCAAGGAGGGCCTGCCCCTGATCACCGACCCCGCGCTCCGCAAGGACGTCAAGGGCTTCATGGGGCAGGAGGCCACGCACAGCGTCCAGCACGCGCACGTCCTGGACCACCTCGCGGCCCAGGGCCTGGACACCTCGGGCTACACCCGCCATGTGGAGTGGATGTTCGATGTGCTCCTCGGGGAAAAGCCGCCGCTCTCCCTGCCCGTGCCACCCCGGGAGTGGCTCCGCTTCCGGCTGGCCCTGGTGGCCGCCATCGAGCAGTTCACCGCCGTCCTCGGCGACTGGGTGCTGGACGCCGAGGGACTGGACCGGGCCGGCTCCGACGAGAGCATGCTCGATCTGCTGCGCTGGCACGGGGCGGAGGAGGTCGAACACCGCTCGGTGGCCTTCGACATGTACCAGCACACGGGCGGTTCGGGCCTGGCGCGCTACGCCCGCCGGGTGGAGGCCATGGCCGTCGTCGCGCCCGTGCTGCTCTGGCTCTGGGCGTTCGGCGCGGCGTATCTCATACGCCACGACCCCCGGTTCGCCGAGCGCAGCCGCTACAGCCTGCGCGCGCACAACAGGGCGGTGGCCAAGGGCCTGTTGCCCACGTGGCGGGAGCTCGGCGCGGCGATACCGCGCTATCTGCGCCGCTCCTACCACCCGTCGCAGGAGGGCTCGCTGCGCAAGGCGGTGGCGTATCTGGCCGCCTCGCCGGCGGCCCGGGCGGCGGCCGGCGCGGCGGGTCGGGCCGCGATCGCCTGAGCCGAGAGGAGGCCCACCATGACCGAACCCCAGCCGCCCCCCGCGAGGTCCGCCGGTGCGGGCGCGGGCGCGACCGATGCGGGCGCGACCGGTGCGGGCGCGACCGGTGCGGGCGCGGCCGGTGCCGACATGGCACCGCCGGCGCACCGCTATCGGATCGAGGACCTCGCCCACCACAGCGGGGCCACGGTCCGCAGCATCCGCGCGTATCAGGACCGGGGGCTGCTGCCGAAGCCCGAACGGCGGGGCCGGGCCAATCTGTACGGGGAGGCGCATCTCACCCGGCTGCGGCAGATCGCCGAGCTGCTCGACCGGGGCTACACCCTCGCCAGCATCAAGGAGTTGCTGGATGCCTGGGACACCGGCCGGGGCCTGGGCGGGGTCCTCGGGCTGGTGACCGAGGTGGAGGGCCCGTGGACGGACGAGGAGACGACCCGGATCAGCCGGGCGGAGCTGCGTGAGCGGTTCGGCGGGGAGCACGACGACGCGGCGGTCGCGGAGGCGGTCGAGCTGGGCGTGCTGGTGCCGATCCCCGGCCGGGACGGGGAGTTCCTGGTGCCCAGCCCGCAGGAGCTGGCCGTGGCGGCGGAGCTGTACGCCGCCGGGGTGCCGCTGCGCGCGATCTCCGGTCATCTGCGGGAGCTGCGCGGCCAGGTGGAGCACATAGCGGACCGCTTCGTGGAGTTCACCACCGAGCACGTCTTCGTCCGCTACCTCGGGCATCCGCCGTCCGACGCGGAGGCCGCCGAGGCGGCCGCCCTGATACGGCGGCTGCGGCCGCTGGCCCAGCAGACGGTCGACGCCGAACTCGCCCGGGCGATGCGGGAGCTGGCGCGGCGGCATCTGCGGCGGCACCTGGCCGCGCTCGCCCAGGAGCCCGACGCCCCCGCCGTCGCCCCCGCCGTGGCGCCCACCGACGCCCCGGCCGGTGCCACCCGGCGGCCGGCGCCGGTGCCGGTGTCCGCCCCGGCGGACCCC
>NZ_JBPQTV010000050.1:0-26995 GCF_051386515.1 Streptomyces sp. URMC 123
GCCGGTGCCGGGCGGGGGCCCGGGGGGTGCCACGGTCTGGCGGGTACGGGCCGTGCTGCCCGTGACCGAACGCGACGGACGGCCGGGGGGCGCGCCCGCCGGCCAGGGGCACCGTGCCCCGCTCACCGAGAGAGGAACCAACCCGGCATGACCATCCGTGTACTCGTCGCCGAGGACCAGTCCGCCGTGCGGGCCGGACTGGTGCTCATCCTGCGCTCCGCCCCCGGGATCGAGGTGGTGGGCGAGGCGGCCGACGGCGAGCAGGCCGTACGGCTGGCGCGCGAGCTGAGGCCGGACGTGGTGCTGATGGACATCCAGATGCCCCGGCTGGACGGGGTCTCGGCGACCCGCCGGGTGGTGGCCGAGGGCCTGGCGGACGTGCTGGTGCTGACCACCTTCGACCTCGACGAGTACGTCTTCGGCGCGCTGCGCGCGGGGGCGGCCGGCTTCCTGCTCAAGGACAGCGAGGCGGCCGGGCTGGTGGAGGCGGTACGGACGGTGGCGCGCGGCGACGGCATGATCTCCCCCGCGGTGACCCGACGGCTGATCGCGGAGTTCGCCGCGCCCACGCCCCCGCCGCGGGAGGACGTGCCGGACCCGGCGGTGCTGGAGCCGCTCACCCGGCGCGAGCGCGAGGTGCTGTCGTGCGTGGGGCAGGGCCTGTCGAACGCGGAGATCGCCGTCCGGCTGGGGATGGCGGAAGCGACGGTGAAGACCCATGTGAGCCGGATGCTGGGCAAGCTGGAGCTGCGCAGCCGGGTCCAGGCGGCGGTCCTCGCGCAGGAGCTCGGCATCTAGGCCGTGCCTGCGACGTCCCGTTCCGCCGGGCGGCGGCGGGCCGCGGTGCCCCGTCAGGCCACGTTGACGCGCTGACCGGGGGGCGCTGCCTCCAGCCAGGCGAGGAACCCGGTGAGGGCGTCCTCGCTCATCGCCAGTTCGAGGTGCGTGCCCCGGTGCAGACAGCCCAGCACGATCGCGTCCGACAGCAGGGCCAGCTCCTCCTCGCCCTGGGGCGTACGGCGGGAGAGCACCTCGATGGCGGAGCGCTCCAGCACCCGGCGGGGGCGCGGAGCGTAGGAGAAGACCCGGAACCACTCGATGCGGTCACCGTTGTAGCGGGCGACGCCGTACACCCAGCCCTTGCCGCTGGGCTCGGGGGCGTCCGCCGAGACGTCGATGTTCCAGCGCAGGCTGCAGTCGAAGGTGCCGCCGGACCGCTGGATGAGGCGCCGGCGCAGGCCGAACACGAAGAGCCCGACCAGTACCAGCAGCACGACCCCGCCGCTCACCAGCAGTGCGAGGAACATCTCCACCGAACCTTCCTCGCTTGGGGGTACCGCCCAGCGGTAGCTGAGGGGGTACCGGCCAGTATGGCCTCTTCGATCGCCTCAGCCGCGGACCGCCCTGGAGAGTTCCAGCGCGATCCGCGGCTGAGATACATCTTCTCGGCTCGCCGGGGCGGGTCAGCGCCCGCCCGCCGCGGCCACCAGGCGGACCTCGGCGCGCCGCTCGGCGGCGGCGTCGGTCTCGGCCTTGGCCCGCTCCAGGGCCCGCTCGGCCCGCGCGACATCGATCTCGTCCGCCAGCTCGGCGATCTCCGCCAGCAGCGAGAGCTTGTTGTCGGCGAACGAGATGAATCCGCCGTGCACCGCCGCGACGACGGTGCCCTCGCTCGTACGGATGGTCACCGGGCCGGACTCCAGCACACCGAGCAGCGGCTGGTGGCCGGGCATGACGCCGATGTCACCCGATGTGGTGCGCGCGACGACCAGGGTGGCCTCGCCGGACCAGACACTGCGGTCCGCGGCGACCAGCTCGACGTGCAGCTCAGCAGCCAACGTGGCTCCTCGGGTCTCCACCTGCCGTGGCAGGTGTCCAGATAAAGACTGGGGTGTAAAGAATAACGGGCGCGCGGGTCAGGGGCGGGACGGGCCCGCCCCTGACACCGGTGAGCTCAAGGGCTCAGGAGACGCCCAGCTCCTTGGCGTTGTTCTTCAGGTCCTCGAGGCCACCGCACATGAAGAACGCCTGCTCGGGGAAGTGGTCGAACTCGCCGTCGCAGATCGCGTTGAACGCCGCGATGGACTCGTCCAGCGGAACGTCCGAACCGTCGACACCGGTGAACTGCTTCGCCGCGTGGGTGTTCTGCGACAGGAAGCGCTCGACACGACGGGCACGGTGGACAACGAGCTTGTCCTCCTCGCCCAGCTCGTCGATACCGAGGATCGCGATGATGTCCTGGAGGTCCTTGTACTTCTGCAGGATGCCCTTGACGCGCATGGCGGCGTCGTAGTGGTCCTGCGCGATGTAGCGCGGGTCCAGGATGCGGGACGTCGAGTCCAGCGGGTCCACCGCCGGGTAGATGCCCTTCTCCGAGATCGGACGCGACAGAACGGTGGTCGCGTCCAGGTGGGCGAAGGTGGTCGCCGGCGCCGGGTCGGTCAGGTCGTCCGCGGGGACGTAGATCGCCTGCATCGAGGTGATCGAGTGACCACGGGTCGAGGTGATGCGCTCCTGGAGGAGGCCCATCTCGTCCGCCAGGTTCGGCTGGTAACCCACCGCGGACGGCATGCGGCCGAGCAGGGTGGACACCTCGGAACCGGCCTGGGTGAAGCGGAAGATGTTGTCGATGAAGAACAGCACGTCCTGCTTCTGCACATCGCGGAAGTACTCCGCCATGGTCAGACCGGCCAGGGCGACGCGCAGACGGGTGCCCGGGGGCTCGTCCATCTGGCCGAAGACCAGCGCGGTCTTGTCGAGAACGCCGGACTCCTCCATCTCCTGGATGAGGTCGTTGCCCTCACGGGTGCGCTCGCCGACGCCCGCGAAGACGGAGACGCCCTCGTGGAGGTTGGCGACACGCATGATCATTTCCTGGATGAGGACGGTCTTGCCGACGCCCGCACCACCGAACAGACCGATCTTGCCGCCCTTGACGTACGGGGTCAGCAGGTCGACGACCTTCAGGCCGGTCTCGAACATCTCGGTCTTGGACTCGAGCTGGTCGAAGGCGGGCGCCTTGCGGTGGATCGCCCAGCGCTCGGTCTCCGTGCCGTTGGCCTCGGGGACGTTCAGCACCTCACCGAGGGTGTTGAACACCTTGCCCTTGGTGAAGTCGCCGACGGGCACGGTGATGCCGTCGCCGGTGTCGGTCACCGCGGCCTGGCGGACCAGGCCGTCGGTGGGCTGCATCGAGATGGCGCGGACCAGGCCCTCGCCCAGGTGCTGGGCGACCTCGAGGGTCAGCGTCTTGAGCTTGCCGTCCTCGGCCGGGTCGGCGACCTGGACGGTCAGCGCGTTGTAGATCTCCGGCATCGCGTCGACGGGGAACTCCACGTCGACGACCGGGCCGATGACCCGGGCGACGCGGCCAGTGGCCACGCCAGCCGCAGCGGTCGGCTCAACAGTGGTGGTCATTACTTGTCACTCCCCGCGGTCGCGTCGGCCAGGGCGCTCGCGCCACCGACGATCTCGCTGATTTCCTGGGTGATGTCGGCCTGGCGGGCCGCGTTGGCAAGCCGCGTGAGCGACTTGATGAGCTCCTCGGCGTTGTCGGTCGCCGACTTCATCGCGCGGCGGCGGGCGGCGTGCTCGGAGGCGGCCGACTGCAGCAGCGCGTTGTAGATGCGGCTCTCGACGTACCGCGGCAGCAGGGCGTCGAGGACGTCCTCCGCCGACGGCTCGAAGTCGAAGAGGGGCAGGATCTCGCCCTTCTTCCCGTTCTCCGCGGCCTCGGACTGCGAGACCTCGGCGAGGCTGAGTGGCAGCATCCGGTTCTCCACCGGGGTCTGCGTCATCATCGACACGAACTCGGTGAAGACGATGTGGACCTCGTCCACGCCACCCTCGGCCGTGTCCTTGCGGACCGCCTCGATCAGCGGCGCCGCGATCGCCTTGGCGTCCGCGTACGTCGGGCTGTCGGTGAAGCCGGTCCACGAGTCCGCGACCTTGCGCTCACGGAAGCCGTAGTAGGCGACACCCTTGCGGCCGACCACGTACGCGTCGACCTCCTTGCCCTCCGCCGTCAGCCGCGCGGTGAGCCGCTCGGCCGCCTTGATGGCGTTCGAGGAGTAGCCGCCGGCCAGACCGCGGTCGCTCGTGACGAGCAGGACCGCGGCGCGGGTCGGCGCCTCGACCTCGGTGGTGAGGGGGTGCTGGGTGTTGGAGCCGGTCGCCACCGCCGTGACCGCGCGGGTGAGCTCGGTCGCGTACGGGCTGGAGGCCGCCACCTTGCGCTGCGCCTTGACGATGCGCGAGGCGGCGATCATCTCCATCGCCTTGGTGATCTTCTTGGTGGCGGTGACGGACTTGATCCGGCGCTTGTAAACCCGAATCTGGGCGCCCATGCTCAGCCCTCACCCAGCAGCTTGCCGTCCGAGGTCTCGAACTGCCGCTTGAAGGAGGCGATGGCGTCGGCGATGGCCTGAAGGGTGTCGTCCGACATCTTCGCGCCCTCGCGGATGGAGGTCATCAGCCCCTTGTGCTCGCGGTGCAGGTAGTCCAGCAGCTCGCGCTCGAAGCGGCGGATGTCCTCGACCGGGACGTCGTCCATCTTGCCGGTGGTGCCGGCCCAGATGGAGACGACCTGGTCCTCGGTGGAGTACGGGGCGTACTGGCCCTGCTTCAGCAGCTCGACCATGCGCTTGCCGCGCTCCAGCGACGCCTTGGAGGCCGCGTCCAGGTCGGAACCGAAGGCGGCGAACGCCTCCAGCTCGCGGTACTGGGCGAGGTCCACCCGGAGGCGGCCGGAGACCTGGCGCATCGCCTTGTGCTGGGCGGAGCCACCGACACGGGAGACCGAGATACCGACGTTCAGCGCCGGGCGCTGGCCCGCGTTGAACAGGTCGGACTCCAGGAAGCACTGGCCGTCGGTGATGGAGATGACGTTGGTCGGGATGAACGCCGACACGTCGTTGGCCTTGGTCTCGACGATCGGCAGACCGGTCATCGAGCCGGCGCCCATCTCGTCGGAGAGCTTGGCGCAGCGCTCCAGCAGCCGGGAGTGCAGGTAGAAGACGTCACCCGGGTAGGCCTCACGGCCCGGCGGGCGGCGCAGCAGCAGGGACACGGCGCGGTAGGCGTCGGCCTGCTTGGAGAGGTCGTCGAAGACGATCAGGACGTGCTTGCCCTGGTACATCCAGTGCTGACCGATGGCCGAGCCGGTGTACGGGGCGAGGTACTTGAAGCCGGCCGGGTCGGACGCCGGAGCCGCGACGATCGTCGTGTACTCCAGGGCGCCGGCCTCCTCCAGCGCGCCGCGGACGGACGCGATGGTGGAGCCCTTCTGGCCGATGGCGACGTAGATGCAGCGGACCTGCTTCTTCGGGTCGCCGGAGCGCCAGTTGTCGCGCTGGTTGATGATCGTGTCGACGGCCAGGGCGGTCTTGCCCGTCTGGCGGTCACCGATGATCAGCTGACGCTGACCGCGGCCGATCGGGGTCATCGCGTCGACGGCCTTGAGGCCCGTCTCCATGGGCTCGTGCACGGACTTACGGGCCATGACGCCCGGGGCCTGCAGCTCGAGGGCGCGACGGCCGTCGGTCTCGATCTCGCCGAGGCCGTCGATCGGGTTGCCCAGCGGGTCGACGACGCGACCCAGGTAGCCCTCGCCGACCGCGACGGACAGGACCTCACCGGTGCGGCGCACCGGCTGGCCCTCCTCGATGCCGCTGAACTCGCCGAGGACGATCGCACCGATCTCCCGCTCCTCGAGGTTGAGGGCGAGACCGAGGGTGCCGTCCTCGAACTTGAGCAGCTCGTTCGCCATGACCGAGGGAAGTCCCTCGACCTTCGCGATGCCGTCGCCGGCAACGCTGACCGTACCGACCTCCTCGCGCGAGGCCGCGTCCGGCTTGTACGCCTGGACAAAGTTCTCCAGTGCGTCCCGGATCTCCTCCGGCCGGATCGTGAGCTCCGCCATCTGGGTTCCCTGCTCTCCTTGTTGGGCCCGAAGTGTTTCTGGGGGTCTGGGGTTGACCCCCAGGAATCCTCTGCACGGCCCAACTCGGGCCGTTGGTGAAATGCTCTTGAGTTGGTGGCTGGTCAGCCGGCCATCCGCCGGGTCGCCTCGTCGAGGCGGTCCGCGATGGTCCCGTTGATGACCTCGTCGCCGATGCGGACCTGAATCCCGCCGAGGACCTCGGGGTCCACATCGAGGTTCAGGTGCATCTGCCGGCCGTACAGCGTGGCCAGCGCGGCGCCGAGGCGCTCCTTCTGCCGGTCGCTGAGCGGCACCGCGGAGGTGACGACCGCGACCATGCGGTCCCGGCGCGCGGCGGCCAGCTTGGAGAGGCTCTCGAGCCCCGCTTCCAGGCTACGGCCCCGCGGCTGGGTCACAAGGCGGACGACCAGGCGCTCGGTGACCGGGTTGGCCCGGCCGCCCAGCAGCCGGCCCAGCAGCTCGGCCTTGGCCGAACCCCGAGCCGTCCGGTCGGTCAGCGCCGCCCGCAGGTCGGGGGACGAGACCACGATCCGGCCGAACCGGAACAGCTCGTCCTCGACGCTGTCGAGCGTGCCCGCCCGCTGCGCGGCGGCCAGCTCGGCCGTGGCGGCCAGCTCCTCGACCGCGTCCGCCAGATCGCGCGACTGCGACCAGCGGGACCGCACCATGCCGGCGATCAGATCGACGGTCTCGCCGCCGACCTGGCCGCTCAGCAGCCGGGTGGCCAGCTCGGCCTTGGCCTCGCCGGACTGCGCCGGGTCGGTGAGGACCCGACGCAGCGACACCTCGCGGTCGAGCAGCGCGGTGACGGAGGCCAGCTGTTCGGCGATGGCGCCGGCGTCGACGGACGTGCCGTCCATCAGCGCGTCGAGGCGCTCACGCGCGGCAGCCAGCGCCTCGCGGCTCGCTCCGTTCATCGGGCGGCCTCGGCCTTCTCCTCGAGCTCGTCGAGGAAGCGGTCGATGGTGCGGCTCTGCCGGGCGACGTCCTCGAGGGACTCACCGACGATCTTGCCGGCCAGGTCGGTGGCCAGCTTGCCGACGTCCTGGCGCAGGGCCTGGGCGGCCTGCTTGCGGTCGGCCTCGATCTGGGCGTGTCCGGCGGCGACGATCTCCTCGCGCTGCCGCTGGCCTTCCGCGCGCATCTCGGCGATGAGCGCGGCGCCCTGCTCCTGCGCCTCCTGGCGCAGCCGAGCGGCCTCGTGACGGGCCTCGGCGAGCTGAGCCTTGTACTGCTCGAGCACGCTCTGGGCCTCGCTCTGAGCGGCGTCGGCCTTCTCGATGCCGCCCTCGATCGCCGCACGGCGCTCTTCCAGAACACGGTTGATGTTCGGGAGGAGCTTCTTGGCGAGGAAGCCGAAGACGATGACGAACGCGATCAGGCCGATGACGAGCTCGTCGGGATGCGGGACGAGGGGGTTCTGAGGCTCCTCCGCCGCCGCAAGGAACAGAGCGTTCACATCAGTGCCTTCCGTGAAAGGGATTGGGCTGTCGGTCCGGCTTACTTGTAGACGAAGCCCATGACGATGCCGATGAGGGCGAGCGCCTCACAGAAGGCGAAACCCATGATCTGGTTGGTGCGGATCAGGCCGGCCGCCTCGGGCTGACGCGCGAGGGCCTGGGTGCCGTTACCGAAGATGATGCCGACGCCGACGCCGGGGCCGATCGCGGCCAGGCCGTAGCCGATCGCGCTGGCGTTGCCGGAGAACGTGTCCTTGGCGGCGAGGTTGACCATTTCGAGAGCAGCGGACATGCCGTTACTTCCTTCTCTTTCACGGACCGGTGGGGGTTGGCCACCGACGTCTGTTGGTTCCGGGGAGCGGGCTGGCTCAGTGGTGCTCGGAGAGCGCGCCCTGGATGTAGCTGGAGGCCAGGAGCACGAAGACATACGCCTGGACGGCCTGGATGAACAGCTCGAAGGCGGTCATCACGAGGACCATGACGAAGGAGGCGCCGGCGTAGACGAAGCCGAAGCCGTTCATCAGGTACCAGGTGGCCATGGTGAACATCACGATCAGCAGGTGGCCGGCGAACATGTTCGCGAACAGTCGCACCGCGTGCGTGAAGGGCCGGATGATCAGGTTCGACAGGAACTCGAGCACCATGATCACGGGGAGGATCGGGCCGAGCGACTTGTCGTAACCGAGGATGTTCTTCCAGCCACCGACGAAGCCGTGCTTCTTGAAGGTCAGACCGACCCACATCACGTACACGAGCAGCGCCAGACCGGCCGGGAAGGCGATCAGCGAGGTGACCGGGAACTGGGCCAGCGGAATGATGGACCAGATGTTCATGATCCATACGAAGAAGAACAGCGACACCATGAACGGCACGTACTTCTCGCCGTCCTTCTTGCCGATGATCTCGTAGACGATGCCGCGGCGGACGAAGTCGTACCCGGCCTCACCGATCATCTGGAGCTTGCCCGGAACCACCTTGGGCTTGGCGAAGGCGGCCCAGAAGAAACCGATGACCACGAGCGAGCTCACCAGCGCGAGCAGCACCGGCTTCGTGAGCTCGTAGCCGCCCCAGGTGGCGATGGGCTCGTAGAGGAAGGTGTGAAGGCCCGGAGCCGGGAAGCCGCATCCGGAGAAGATGTGGCAGTTCGCGTCAAAGGCGAGCATCTGGTCAGCAGCACTCACCGCGGGCTCCTTCTGCGTGGCGCATAGGTATGGCAACCTCGTTGTGTCGGCGCGGCACGCAGCCGCGGGTCGGCACTGGACTCGTCTTACAGATGTGGGGGCGGCGGTCCGGCATCGAGCCTCGCGCTGGGACAGGCGTCAGCTCCGATGCCCGCGCCCGCAGTGCCGCAGTTGGCACCGGACGATAGCAGGATCTCGAACGGGCCTTTATCCCGGCCCTACCCCTCACGTCGACGACCTTGTCTTCTCGGAGTCCCCGCCCTTGGTGGATTCGGGTTCCACGTAAAGGATTTTGGCCTTCATATAGGCGCGCGCCTGCGCGGCCACCCAGACGATGGTGGCCGCGAGCAGCGTGAAGGCGAAGGCCTTGGGGTGGAAGAGGGTGGTGTCCTTGAACAAGGCCATGAAGATGAGGAGCAGAAGCAGCTGCGCCGTGTAGAGCATCAGACCCATGGCCTGGAACAGGTGCGGCAGGTGCTTCGCGGTCCGCTGGAGCACCACCATACCGATGCCCATGAAGGCGATGACGACGGCCGTGCCGACGACCGCGCCGACCGCTCCCTGACCGCCGGCGACCACCGCGCTGATCACGACGGCGACGGCGCCGGCGACAGCGGTGGGTACGGCGGTGTGCAGGAGGGTGCGGGCGTCATTGGACGGCATGGCGGCATCTCCGCTTGCTGGTGGGGGCATCGGTGTGTCGTCATGGACGAGCGTAAGGCCCGGCCGGGGCGTGTCATCGGATGCCGGTCGACCGTCGCACTACGGTCACTCGGCCCGCCCACCGGGTTTCGTGAACGGTATCACAAACTATTTGATGAGGTCTTTACCTACCATGTGTGCGTCCCGTCACACATATGAGGCACCCCCGTCACCGATGAGCTGACGGCCGGAAATCACCCTCCCGAAGGGGCGTGGTCGCGTTCGCGGAAGCGCGAGCGGGCACCGATCGCGGTAGCCCCGTTCGCCGGGCTGACGCCGGTTCCCAGCGGGGGCCTGACCTCGGCGGGCGCCGGCTCGGTGGCGGGCAGCACCCGGCGGCGGTAGCGCGGCGGGACGATGCGCTGGGCCCACATCGGGGCCCTCGGGGTGAAGCGCGGCAGCAGGAGCAGGACCAGCCCCACCACGCTCAGGGCCACGATCGCCAGCACGATCCAGACGCTGGCGGAGTTGACGGAGTACGCCACGGTCCCGAAGGCGATCAGCGCGGACCAGAAGTACATGATCAGCACGGCCCGGCTGTGCGAGTGGCCGATCTCCAGCAGCCGGTGGTGCAGGTGGCCGCGGTCCGCCACGAACGGCGACTGGCCGTTCCAGGTGCGGCGCACGATCGACAGGAAGAGGTCGATGACCGGCACCATCAGGATGGTCAGCGGCAGCAGCAGCGGGATGTAGACCGGGACCGTGGCGTGCACCGCCGCCTTCTCCGAGCCCGTGAAGAGCTGGAGCGCGTCGGGGTCCACCTGCCCGGTGATGGAGATCGCCGCGGCGGCCAGCACCAGCCCGATGAGCATCGAGCCGGAGTCGCCCATGAAGATCCGGGCGGGGTGCATGTTGTGCGGCAGGAAGCCCAGGCACATGCCCATCAGCACGACGGCGAAGAGGGTCGCGGGGGCCGCGGCCTCCACGTTGTGGCCGAACCAGAGCCGATAGGCGTACATGAAGAACGCGGCGGCGGCGATGCAGACCATGCCGGAGGCGAGGCCGTCGAGGCCGTCGACGAAGTTCACGGCGTTGATGGTGATGACCACGAGCGCCACGGTCAGCAGCGTGCCCTGCATCTGGGTGAGCGCCACATTGCCGATGCCGGGGACCGGCAGCCACAGGATCGTGAGGCCCTGCATCACCATCACACCGGCGGCGATCATCTGCCCGCCGAGCTTGACCAGGGCGTCCACGCCCCACTTGTCGTCCAGCACGCCGAGCAGCCAGATCAGTCCCGCACCCGACAGCAGGGCGCGGGGCTCGTTGAACATCTCGAAGACCTTGCCGACATTGGTCAGGTGCGAGGCCACCAGCAGGCCGGCGCACAGCCCGCCGAACAGGGCGATGCCGCCCAGCCGTGGGGTCGGTTCCCGGTGCACGTCGCGGGCCCGGATCTCGGGCATCGCGCCCGCCGCGATGGCGAACTTCCGCACCGGCCCGGTCAACAGATAGGTCACCGCGGCCGTGACGCACAGCGTCAGCAGGTATTCACGCACGGGCTGCCCCAGAGGTATCGCTGGCCATCTCAGCCCCACAGCCTATTCCCGTCCGGGTGGGGCGTGTGCACGCGGTGCGGAACCGGCCCCACCGCCGGTCGCGGCCACGTCACCCGTCGGACGGTGCCGATCGTGGCACAGGACGCGTTCGGCCGGGATAAAGATCGCTTCTTTCCCGGCCGGGATACGCCCCTTCGCTCAGCCGGGGTACGGCGGAAAGCGCTCCGCCAGCTCCCCCGCCTCCGCCCGCCGGGCCGAGCTCTCCCCGCGCAGCGCCGCCCCGATGAGCACCGCGATGCGCGCCATCTCCGCCTCCCCCATCCCCTGGGTGGTGACGGCCGCCGTGCCCAGCCGGATGCCGGTGGGCGGCGCCGGGGGCGGGGCCCCGTACGGCAGGGCGCAGGCGTCGAGGACGATGCCCGCGGCGGCCAGCCGGCCGCGCGCGGTGCGCCCGTCGAGGCCGAAGGGGGCCACGTCGGCGCAGATCAGATGGGTGTCGGTGCCGCCGGTGAACACCGTCAGCCCCTCGGCGGCCAGCGCGGAGGCGAGCACGCGGGCGTTGTCGACCACCCGATGGGCGTAGGCCGTGAACGCCGGCGCCGCCGCCTCGCCGAAGGCCACCGCCTTCGCCGCCACGGTGTGCATCTGGGCACCGCCCTGGGTGAAGGGGAACACCGCCCGGTCGATGCGCTCGGCGAGCCGCTCCCCGCACAGCAGCAGCCCGCCGCGCGGCCCGCGCAGCACCTTGTGGGTGGTCGCGCACACCACGTCCGCGTACGGCACCGGGTTGGGCGCCGCTCCCCCGGCGACCAGCCCGATGGGGTGCGCGGCGTCGGCGATGAGATGGGCGCCGGTCTCGTCGGCGATCTCCCGGAACGCGGCGTAGTCGGGGTGCCGGGGGTACGAGATGGAACCGCAGACGATGGCCTTGGGCCGGTGCTCGTGGGCGAGGTCGCGGATCAGGTCGTAGTCGAGCAGCCCGGTGGCCGGGTGCACCCCGTAGCCCACGAAGTCGAACCAGCGGCCGGAGAAGTTGGCCGGGGAGCCGTGGGTGAGGTGGCCGCCCTGCGGCAGCGCCATGGCCAGCACCGTGTCGCCCGGCCGCAGCAGCGCGGCGTACGCGGCGAGCACCGCGGAGGAGCCGGAGTGCGGCTGCACATTGGCGTGGTCGGCGCCGAAGAGGGCCGCGGCCCGCTCGACCGCGAGCCGCTCCGCCAGGTCCACCAGCTCGCAGCCGCCGTGGTAGCGGGCGCCGGGGTAGCCCTCGGCGTACTTGTTGGCGAGCGGCGAGCCGAGGGCGGCCAGCACCGCCGGGGAGGTGAAGTTCTCGGCGGCGATGAGCTGGAGGGAGGTGGTCTGCCGGTCCAGCTCCGCCAGGAGCAGCCCGGCCAGCTCGGGGTCCTGGCGGCGCAGCGCGCCGAAGTCCGGGCCCCAGTGGGTGGATGTCGTCGTGTCCGCGAGTCTGACCGCCATGGCACCGACCTTCGGCCGTGTGCGGGCCCGCCGGCCGGCCCGCTCGTCGCGGCGGGTGGGCACACGGGACCGTACGGAGGGGAGCAGCTGACATGCCCAATGTAGGCCCGTGGGGGGCGGTGCGCAGGCGCTCGCCGGTCGCGTCGGCCGTGTGGAGGCGCGCCCGCGCCGGCTAGCGGGTCCGGGCGGGGACCCCGGTGAGCGCGGTGACGACCGGGTCGAGCGCCTGGTTGATCTCGTCGCCGATGGAGCGGAAGAAGGTGATGGGCGCGCCGTACGGGTCGTGCACCTCGTCGGCCTCCGCGCTGGGGGCGAGCAGCCAGCCGCGCAGCGCCGCGGCGGCCCGCACCAGGGCGCGGGCGCGGTCCACGACCGTGCCCGCGGGCTCCGGGTCGGGGAGCGTCGCGGGGTCTATGGCCCGCACCAGCCGGGTGAACTCCTTGAGGGTGAAGGTGCGCAGCCCGGCCGAGTGGCCCATGGAGATCACCTGGGCGCGGTGGTCGCGGGTGGCGGTGAGCACCAGGTCGGCCCGGATGACGTGCTCGTCGAGCAGCTCGCGGCCGACGAAACCGGCGGGGTCGGCGCCGAGGTCGGCGAGGACGGTCGCGGCGTGGGCCTCCATGGGCGCGCCCTCGTGGCCCCAGGTGCCGGCGCTCTCGACGACCAGTCCGCCGGCGGCGGGGTCGCCCAGGCGGTGCGCGAGGGCGTGGCGGGTCAGCCGCTCGGTGATGGGCGAGCGGCAGACGTTGCCGGTGCTGACGTGGAGGATGCGGAACGCGCCGGAGTCGATGCCCGATTCCGGGGCCGGGCCGGCCAGGTCGCAGTCCGCTATGCCACGCCCCTCAGGGGCGGTCAATTGGACTCCTCGAGGTCGGGTACGACCTCCCGGAGCTGCTCGGCGGAGATCGCCCCCGCGCGCAGCAGCACCGGCACCTTGCCGGTGACGTCGACGATCGACGACGGCACGGCGGCGGGGGTGGGACCGCCGTCCAGGTAGACGGAGACGGAGTCGCCCAGCATCTCCTGCGCGGCGTCGCAGTCCTGGGGCGCCGGGTGGCCGGTCAGGTTGGCGCTGGACACCGCCATCGGGCCGACCTCGGTGAGCAGCTCGATCGCGACGGGGTGCAGCGGCATGCGCACGGCCACGGTGCCGTGGGTCTCGCCCAGGTCCCACTGGAGGGACGGCTGGTGCTTGGCGACCAGGGTCAGCGCGCCGGGCCAGAAGGCGTCGACCAGCTCCCAGGCCAGCTCGGAGAAGTCGGTGACCAGGCCGTGCAGGGTGTTCGGGGAGCCGACCAGGACGGGCGAGGGCATGCCCCGGCCGCGGCCCTTGGCCTCCAGCAGGTCACCGACGGCCTCGGGGCTGAAGGCGTCCGCGCCGATGCCGTACACCGTGTCCGTGGGCAGCACGACCAGCTCGCCGCGGCGGACGGCGGACGCGGCCTCGCGCAGGCCGGTCTTGCGGTCGGTCGCGTCGGTGCAGTCGTATCGCCGTGCCATTAACGGGCCTCCCTTGGCTGGGGCTCCTGCGGAGTCGTCTGTCGCTGGGCCGCTCGTGCGGCGGCGCGGGCCGTCATGGGGTGGCCCGCCGGGCCGTGGCGAACCGCGGCCGCTTGTTCAGGTCGGGGTGGTCGGCGGCGTCGGCCCAGCCCCGTTCCTCGGTGAAGATCCACGGCACCTGGCCGCCCTGGGTGTCGGCGTGCTCGATGACGACGACACCGCCGGGGCGCAGCAGCCGGTGGGCGGTGCGCTCCAGGCCGCGGATGGTGTCCAGGCCGTCCTCGCCGGAGAAGAGCGCCAGCTCCGGGTCGTGGTCGCGGGCCTCGGGCGCCACCTGCTCCCACTCGGTGAGCGGGATGTACGGCGGGTTGGAGATCACCAGGTCGACCTGGCCGTTGAGCTCGGGCAGCGCGGTCAGGGCGTCGCCGTGGTGGAGGCGCACCCGGGAGCCCTCGATGTTCTTGCGGGCCCACCGCAGGGCGCCCTCGTCGAGCTCCACGGCGTGCACGCGCGAGCGCGGCACCTCCTGGGCGAGGGCGAGCGCGATGGCGCCGGAGCCGGTGCACAGATCCACGATCAGCGGCTCGACCACGTCCATGGCGCGGACGGCGTCTATGGCCCAGCCCACGACCGACTCGGTCTCGGGGCGGGGCACGAAGACGCCGGGGCCGACCTGGAGCTCCAGGTAGCGGAAGAACGCCCGGCCGGTGATGTGCTGGAGCGGCTCGCGGGCCTCGCGGCGGGCGATCGCCTCCCAGTAGCGGGCGTCGAAGTCGGCGTCGTCCACCAGGTGCAGCTCGCCGCGCTTGACGCCGTGCACGAACGCCGCGAGCTCCTCCGCGTCGAAACGCGGCGAGGGCACGCCGGCGTCGGCGAGCCGCTGGGTGGCCTGGGCCACCTCGGCAAGCAGCACGGACCGGGACGCCCCGTTACGGGGCCGCCCCGCGGATGATCGCTGCACGTCAGTCCTCCAGCCGTCGCGTGGGAGCGCTCACTCCGCGGCGGCCAGCTTGGCCGCGGAGTCGGCGTCGACACACGCCTGGATCACCGCGTCCAGGTCGCCGTCGAGCACCTGGTCCAAGTTGTACGCCTTGAAGCCGACGCGGTGGTCGGAGATCCGGTTTTCCGGATAGTTGTAGGTGCGGATCTTCTCGGAGCGGTCGACGGTCCGCACCTGGCTGCGCCGGGCGTCCGCGGCCTCCCGCTCGGCCTCCTCCTGGGCCGCGGCCAGCAGCCGCGAGCGCAGGATGCGCAGGGCCTGCTCCTTGTTCTGGAGCTGGCTCTTCTCGTTCTGGCAGGAGGCGACGACACCGGTCGGCAGATGGGTGATGCGCACCGCGGAGTCGGTGGTGTTGACCGACTGGCCGCCGGGGCCCGAGGACCGGTACACATCGATCCGCAGATCGTTGGGGTTGATCTCGACGTCGATCTCCTCGGCCTCGGGCGTGACGAGCACGCCGGCGGCGGAGGTGTGGATGCGGCCCTGGGACTCGGTCGCGGGCACGCGCTGCACGCGGTGCACCCCGCCCTCGTACTTCAGCCGGGCCCAGACGCCCTGGCCGGGCTCGGTGGCGCCGTTGCCGCCCTTGGTCTTGACCGCGACCTGGACGTCCTTGTAGCCGCCCAGCTCGGAGTCGGTGGCGTCGATGATCTCGGTCTTCCAGCCCACGCGCTCGGCGTAGCGCAGATACATCCGCAGCAGATCGCCGGCGAACAGGGCGGACTCGTCGCCGCCCGCGCCGGCCTTGATCTCCAGGATGACGTCCTTGTCGTCGCTGGGGTCGCGGGGCACCAGCAGCAGCCGCAGCCGCTCGGTGAGCTCCTCGCGCCGCCGCTCCAGCGCCTTGGCCTCGGCGGCGAAGTCCGGGTCGTCCGCGGCGAACTCGCGGGCGGTCTCGATGTCCTCCCCCATGCTCTTCCAGGCACGGTAGGTGGTGACGATCGGGGTCAGCTCGGCATAGCGCTTGTTCAGCTTGCGGGCGTTGGCCTGATCGGAGTGGACCGCGGGGTCGGCGAGCTGCTTCTCGAGATCGGCGTGCTCACCGACCAGGTCCTCGACCGCCTCGAACATCGGACTCGTTCCTTACGCGTGGTTGCTTGGCCCTGACGGGTGGGTGCCCGGGACGGGCGGGTGCGGGGCCGGCCTGCGGGACGGCAAAGCGCCGGTCCGGTCGCCCCTGCTCGGGGCGACCGAAGACCGGCGCCTTTCGGGTCGCTACTTCTGGGCGGACCCGGCCTTCTTGCCGAAGCGGGCCTCGAAGCGGGCCACGCGGCCACCGGTGTCGAGGATCTTCTGCTTGCCCGTGTAGAACGGGTGGCACTCGGAGCAGACGTCGGCGCGGACGGTGCCGTCGGCGACGGTGCTACGGGTGGTGAACGAGGCGCCGCAGGTGCAGCTCACCTGGGTCTCGACGTATTCCGGGTGGATGTCGCGCTTCAAGGGAATCTCCTAGGTTCGGGAGGGCGCCGGGTCGTGCGGGCGGGCTTGCCCGTACGTGAACCGGGGCCGACGGACCAGTTTGCCAGTACTGGCCGCATCTCCCCAAACCGGGTGCGGGCGGGAACTATTCCCCGGCCCGGCGGCGGGGCGGCACGGACGACGAAACCGCAGGTCAGACGCGTACGGGGGCGGCGTGGCCGTACGGGGGCCGGTGCCCGGGCCCGTACCCCCGCGGAGTCCTTGGTGGCCTGCGCCGGGATGTCCTGGTCGAGGCGGAGGGCGTCCCAGACCATCCGGGACTGCTGCTCCAGCGGGACGACCCGGTTGGGGTCGGAGGACGAGTAGGTGACCGGCAGGGTCACCATGTGCATGTTGTCGGAGCCGATGCCCTTGAGGCCGTTCGCGAAGTCGAGCAGCTTGTCCACGGAGTTCAGCTCCGAGTCCGTGGTGATCGTCTTGGTGGCGGTGTCGCCGAGCCGGATCAGCCGGGCCGGGTTGCCGAACAGATCGATGTCCTTGACCTGGTTCATCAGCGCCTTGATGAAGGCCTGCTGGAGCTGTATTCGCCCCAGGTCGCTGCCGTCGCCGACGCCCTTGCGGGTGCGGACCAGGCCCAGCGCCTGCTCCCCGTTGAGGGTGTGGTCACCGGCCTGAAGGTTGAGGTGGCTGCTCTTGTCGTTGATCGGCTTGCTGGTGCTCAGCCGGACCCCGCCGAGCTCGTCTATGAGCTTCTTGAAGCCGCTGAAGTCGACCTCGAGGTAGTGGTCCATCCGGATGCCGGACAGCGCCTCCACGGTCTTCACCGCGCAGGCCGGGCCGCCTATCTGGTACGCCTCGTTGAACATCGCCCGCCGCACCGCGGGGGCCGTGCCGCCCTCGCCGTCGGTGCGCTTGCACTCGGGCCGGGGCACCAGGGTGTCCCGGGGGATGCTGACCACGCTGGCCTTCTTGTGGCCCTCGTAGACATGGATGATCATCGCCGTGTCGGAGCGGGCACTGCCCTCGTCACGGCCGTACTCGGTGTTGGCGCCCTTACGGGTGTCCGAGCCCAGCACGAGGATGTCGGTCGATCCGTTGTTGATGTTCTCGGGGCGGTCCGGCCCCAGGGCGGCGTTGATGTCGACGCCCTTCAGATTGCCGTTGAACTTGAAGTAGACATAACCGAGACCCGCGCCGCCGAGGAGCACCACGGTCGCCGCGCCCCAGGAAGTGATCGTCAGCGCCTTGCGCCGTCCGCTCGGGGCCTTGCGCCGGCGGCCGCCACCCCGTCGGCCGCCGCGCTGCGAAGGGGCCTGGGCGCTCCTGCTCTGGTCCGTCATCTGCTCCTCAGTCCTCGCTGTTCGGTTACCCCCTGCCGACCTGGCCAGGCTTGGTCTGTGCCTCTTGTCAGACGGGGACTTCCGACGCAGGGTTGCACGGCGCGCGGAAGGACCTTCTCGGGGAACGCTCGCGTCCGAGCAGGTGGGCGAGATCCCCCTCAACCGCTCTCACCTGGGCTTTCCGCCCATTTCGGGGCTCGGTTTCCGGCCAGGCGCGGCGCGATCGGGTGTGGCGAAGGTCTCGAACGTCCGGAATGCCACATGACGCGGGGCCCTCCCCGCGCCGCTGGACGGCGTGGGAAGGGCCCCGGGGGCCGAGCACGCGACGGATCAGTCGCCGTTGCTCGGCGTGGGCGTCGTCTTCTGAATCTGCATCAGGAACTCGGCGTTGGACTTCGTCTGCTTCATCTTGTCGAGGAGCAGCTCGATCGCCTGCTGCTGGTCGAGGGCGTGGAGCACCCGGCGCAGCTTCCAGACGATGTTCAACTCGTCGCCCGCGAGCAGGATCTCCTCCTTGCGGGTGCTGGAGGCGTCCACGTCCACGGCCGGGAAGATGCGCTTGTCGGCGAGCTTCCGGTCGAGCTTGAGCTCCATGTTGCCGGTGCCCTTGAACTCCTCGAAGATCACCTCGTCCATGCGCGAGCCGGTCTCGACGAGCGCGGTGGCCAGGATGGTCAGCGAGCCGCCGTCCTCGATGTTCCGCGCGGCGCCGAAGAAGCGCTTCGGCGGGTACAGCGCGGTGGAGTCGACACCACCGGACAGGATGCGGCCGGAGGCGGGCGCCGCCAGGTTGTAGGCGCGGCCCAGACGGGTGATGGAGTCCAGCAGGACCACCACGTCGTGACCCAGCTCGACGAGGCGCTTGGCGCGCTCGATGGCCAGCTCGGCGACGGTGGTGTGGTCCTCGGCGGGGCGGTCGAAGGTCGAGGAGATGACCTCGCCCTTCACCGACCGCTGCATGTCGGTGACCTCTTCCGGACGCTCGTCGACGAGGACGACCATCAGGTGGCACTCGGGGTTGTTGTGCGTGATCGCGTTGGCGATCGCCTGCATGATCATCGTCTTGCCCGCCTTCGGCGGCGAGACGATCAGACCGCGCTGGCCCTTGCCGATGGGCGCGACCATGTCGATGATCCGGGTCGACAGCACACCCGGGTCGGTCTCCAGGCGCAGCCGCTCCTGCGGGTACAGCGGGGTCAGCTTGCCGAACTCCGGGCGGCCGCGGCCGGTTTCGGGCGCCATGCCGTTCACCGAGTCGAGGCGGACCAGGGCGTTGAACTTCTCGCGGCGCTCGCCCTCGCGGGGCTGGCGCACGGCGCCGGTGACGTGGTCACCCTTGCGCAGGCCGTTCTTGCGGACCTGGGCGAGCGAGACGTAGACGTCGTTCGGGCCCGGCAGGTAGCCGGAGGTGCGGATGAACGCGTAGTTGTCGAGGATGTCGAGGATGCCCGCGACGGGGATCAGCACGTCGTCCTCGGAGACCTGCGGCTCGTTCGCGAACTCCTCGCGGCCGCGGCGGCCACGCCGGTCGCGGTAGCGGCCACGGCGGCCGCGACGGCCACCGGCCTCGTCGTCGAAGTCGTCCTGCGGCACGCCGGCGCCCTGGCCGCGGCCCTGCTGCTGGCGCTGGCCGCTGCCCTGCTGGCCGGCGTCCTCGCCCTTGCCCCGGCGGTCACGGTCACGGTCGCGATCGCGGTCACGGTCGCGCTGGCCGCGGTCACCCCGCTCGCCCCGCTCACCGCGCTCGCCGCGGTCACGGCGGTCGCCCTTCTGGCCCCGCTCCTGACGGTCGGCGGCCTTGCCGCGGCCCTCGGCGGACTCCTGGCCGGCCACCGCGGTGGCGGCCTCGGCCTTGGGAGCCTGCTCGGCCTTGGGCGCGGCCTCCACCTTGACGTCGGTGGCGGTGGCGGTGGCCGACTCGGGGCTGCCCGCCTGAGCGGTGGCCCGGCGCCGACGGCGCTCGCCGGCCGGCTGCTGGTCGTCTCCCGCGGAGCCCGCGGCCTGGGAGGTGCCACCGGCCGGCTGGCCGGGGATCTCGATCTGCTGCTGGGCCACGGGCTTGTCGGCCGCGCCGGCGCTGTCGCCGGTGCGGGCCTTGGAGGTCGCGCGGCGCTTGGGCTTGGTCTCGGCCGACTCGGCGGAGGCGGCGGTGTCCGGGCTCTTGGCGGCGCCGGAGCCGACCGCGGCCTGCTTCTCCTTGATGACCTCGATCAGCTGGCTCTTGCGCATCCGCGCGGTGCCCTTGATGCCGAGGCCGGAGGCAACCTGCTGGAGCTCGGCGAGGACCATGCCCTCGAGGCCGGTGCCGGAGCGGCGGCGCCTGGGAGCAGCGGTGGCAGCACCGGTGGCAGGCGCGGCGGGAGCGTCCGTGGCGGGCGCGGAGGCTGTGCCGACGGTGTTGTCGGCAGTCACGCCCATCAGATCGGTGGTGTCGCTCACGAAGGGTCCTTCCCTGGAGCGGGCGTCGGCCTGTCTGGCTCGGCGACCGGTTGTGCTGTCCGGCTTGCGGTTCTGGATCTGCGAACCGGGCCGGGGCGGTATTCCGCCGTGTGCGGCGGAGAGAATTTCGATGGTTCGGAGCGGGGAGATGCGCTGACGCCGACCTGTGGCGTCACTCATGTCCGTCGCGCCGATTCCGGAGCTTGCTCGGAAACTGCTCAGGCAGGCTGCTCAGGCAGTGTGGGAGGCTCCCGGAAGAAAGGTGGTCCCAAATGGGGACACGGAGCACCGCGCCACGAAGACGTCGAGTGCAGACTTGAGGTTAACACTACCGGACCCAACAAACATTCCCCCTCTCCAGGACCGGCCATCAATTCTGTTCCTGGCCGGTCGGTAATTCACGCGGGCGTACGGCCCGCCGCGGTGCCGCCCGGGGCGGCCGTGTCCCCCGGGTGGCCGGTGTGCGCGGAGGCGCGGACCGCGGCCGGGTCGCCGCCGTCCGCCGAATCCTCCGGCCCCGGCCGGCCGACGACGAGCGGCAGCACGCCGGCCCCCGCCGTGTCGAAGGCCAGGCGGTTCGCCGCCCAGCCCTCGCCCGCCAGCCGGGCGATCCTGTCGGCCGCGCCGTCCTCGGCCAGCGCCAGCACGGTGGGGCCGGCGCCGGAGACGACCGCGGGCACGCCCTCCGAGCGCAGCCGGTTGACCAGGGCGATGCTCTCCGGCATCGCCGGAGAACGGTACTCCTGGTGGAGCCGGTCCTCCGTGGCGGCCAGCAGCAGCTCGGGGCGCCTGGTCAGGGCCTCCACGAGCAGTCCGGCCCGGCCGGCGTTGACGGCCGCGTCCACATGGGGGACGGTGCGGGGCAGCAGGCCCCGCGCGGTCTCCGTGAGCACCGGGCGGGACGGCACGAAAACCACCGGAACGACGGAGTCCGAAGGGTCCATCCTGATCGCCCGCGCGGCTCCCGCCTCGGTCCAGGCGAGCGTGAATCCGCCCATCAGACACGCCGCGACATTGTCGGGGTGTCCTTCGATCTCGGTCGCCAGCTCGAGCAGGGCGGTCTGATCGAGCCTTTCGGCGCCGCCTATCGTCACCGCGCGGGCGGCCAGGATGCCCGCGCAGATGGCGGCCGAGGAGGAGCCCAGGCCGCGGCCGTGCGGAATGCGGTTGGCGCACACCACTTCCAGCCCCCGGGGCTGACCGCCGAGCACGTCGAACGCGGTGCGCATCGACCGTACGAGCAGGTGGTTCTCGTCCCGCGGCAGGGTGTCGGCGCCCTCGCCCGCGATATCGATGTGCAGCCCGGAGTCCGCGACCCGGACGACCACGTCGTCGTAAAGCCCCAGGGCCAGACCGAAGGCGTCGAAGCCCGGGCCGAGATTGGCGCTGGATGCGGGAACGCGCACCCGAACGGCGGCGGCGCGGAATGCGGGACCGGCCATCGCTCGATGACTCTCCTTGGTGTGGAACTGAAGGAACTGCCTCCGACAGAGCCGGGAGGCGCCCCGCCCAGGGCCGCGACAGGGCCTCGCACGGCGATGGGGAATCTGCGGCGGGACGGGGTTCGCCTGCCAGCGTATCGAAGGAAGGTTCTGCGGCGACATAGGGCGCGCGCCCCGTTTTGGCGGCCCGGGCCCCACGGGCCGCTCGGCGACCCGGCACCCGCGGGCCGCTCGGCGGCGGGGCCCCGCGGACTGCGCGGGGCCCGGCCGCCGGGAGGGTCACGCCAGGCCGAGCCGCCCGGCGGCCGCGTCGGCGTCGACCGGGACGGTGACCGGCTGCGGGGCGCCGGCGACGGCCCAGTCCGGGTCCTTCAGGCCGTTGCCGGTGACCGTGCAGACGATGCGCTGGCCCGGGTCGACCAGGCCCAGCTCGGCGGCCTTCAGCAGCCCGGCGACGCTCGCCGCGGACGCGGGCTCGACGAAGACGCCCTCCTGGGAGGCGAGCAGCCGGTAGGCGGCCAGAATTTGACGGTCGGTCACCTCGTCGATGAGGCCGCCCGACTCGTCCCGGGCGCGCTCGGCGAACCGCCAGGAGGCGGGGTTGCCGATCCGGATCGCGGTGGCGATGGTGTGCGGCTGCCGCACCGGCTCGCCGCGCACGATGGGGGCCGAGCCGGAGGCCTGGAAGCCCCACATGCGGGGCCTGCGGGCGGCCAGGCCGTCCGCCGCGTACTCCTGATAGCCCTTCCAGTACGCCGTGATGTTGCCGGCGTTGCCGACCGGCAGCACATGAATGTCGGGCGCGTCGCCGAGCGCGTCGACAATCTCGAAAGCGGCGGTCTTCTGGCCCTCGATACGCACCGGGTTGACCGAATTGACCAGAGCCACCGGATACTTTTCGGACAATTCCCGGGCGAGCGTGAGGCAATCGTCGAAATTGCCGTCCACCTGGAGGATGCGGGCCCCGTGCACCAGCGCCTGGCCCATCTTGCCCAGCGCGATCTTGCCCTGGGGCACCAGCACCGCGCAGACCATCCCGGCCCGCACGGCGTACGCGGCGGCGGAGGCGGAGGTGTTGCCCGTGGAGGCGCAGATGACGGCCCGCGCACCCTCTTCCTTCGCGCGGGTGATGGCCATCGTCATGCCGCGGTCCTTGAAGGACCCGGTCGGGTTGGCGCCCTCGACCTTGAGATGAACATCACAGCCGGTGCGCTCGGAGAGCACCTGCGCGGGCACCAGCGGGGTGCCGCCCTCGCGCAGCGTGACGACCGGCGTCGTCTCGGTCACCGGGAGCCGGTGGCGGTACTCCTCGATGATGCCCCGCCACTGATGGGTGCCGGTGGGCCGGTCGACGATTGCAGACATGGTTTCCTTACTCCCCTTCGACCCGCATGATGCTCGCCACACCGCGCACGGTGCCGAGCCCCCGCAGCGCCTCGACGGTCGCCGAGAGGGCGGCGTCGGGGGCGCGGTGGGTGACGACGACGAGGCTGGCCTCGCCGTCCTTGCCCTGCTGGCGCACGGTGTCGATGGACACCCCGTGCTCCGCGAAGACCGTCGCGACCTGGGCGAGGACGCCCGGCTTGTCGGCGACGTCCAGGCTGATGTGGTAGCGCGTGACCACGTCGCCCATCGGGCCGACCGGCAGCCGGGTGTACGCGGACTCCCCCGGGCCGGTGGCCTCGTTGACCTTGTTGCGGCAGACGGCCACCAGATCGCCGAGGACGGCGGAGGCGGTGGGCGAGCCACCGGCGCCCGGGCCGTAGAACATCAGCTCGCCGGCCGCCTCGGCCTCCACGAAGACCGCGTTGTAGGCGCCGCGGACGGAGGCCAGCGGGTGGCTGAGCGGGATCATCGCCGGGTGGACGCGGGCGGTCACCGACCGGCCGTCGGCGGCCCGCTCGCAGATCGCCAGCAGCTTCACCGTGCAGCCCATCCGCTTCGCCGACGCCATGTCGGCCGCGGTGATCTCGGTGATGCCCTCGCGGTGCACGTCCTCGATGGTGACGCGGGTGTGGAAGGCGATCCCGCCGAGGATGGCCGCCTTGGCGGCGGCGTCGTAGCCCTCGACGTCGGCGGTGGGGTCGGCCTCGGCGTAGCCCAGCGCGGTGGCCTCGTCGAGCGCCTCGCTGTAGCCGGCGCCGGAGGTGTCCATCTTGTCGAGGATGAAGTTGGTGGTGCCGTTGACGATGCCGAGCACCCGGTTGACCTTGTCGCCGGCCAGCGACTCGCGCAGCGGGCGGACCAGCGGGATGGCACCGGCCACCGCGGCCTCGTAGTAGAGGTCGGCGCCGTGCTCCTCGGCCTTGGCGTGCAGCGCGGCGCCGTCCTCGGCGAGCAGCGCCTTGTTGGCGGAGACCACGCTGGCGCCGTGCTCGAAGGCGGTGGTGATCAGGCCGCGGGCGGGCTCGATGCCGCCGATGACCTCGATGACCACATCGATGTCGCCGCGTTTGACCAGCGCCGTCGCATCGGTGGTGACCAGCTCGGCGGGCACCCCGGCGCGGACCCGGTCCGGGCGGCGGACGGCGATCCCGGCCAGCTCGACCGGGGCGCCGATCCGGGCGGCGAGGTCGTCCGCGTGCGTCGTCATGATGCGCGCCACCTCTGAGCCGACCACTCCACAGCCCAGCAGCGCCACCTTCAGCGGACGCGTACGCATCATCCGACCTCGTTTCTCATGCATCGTGGTGTCACACCAGTCTCACCCACCGGACGGGCCTTTCCGGCGCCCGTTCCAGATTTCGAGACTTCTCTCTCGTTCGAGTATCCGCCGGGTCTCCGGCGGGTGTCGGCCAGGTCTCCGACGGGTGTCGGCCGGACCTCGCCGGGTCCGGCCGGGGGCCGGCCGCCCGGGGGCCGTGCTCGCCGGTCCCGGGCCGCCGCGTCGTGCGACGCCTCGATTATCCGACGTCCAGCCGGAACAGGTCGTCCTCGGTCTCCCGGCGCACGATCACCCGGGCCTCGCCGCCGCGCACCGCGACCACCGGCGGCCGCAGCGCGTGGTTGTAGTTGCTGGCCATGGAGCGGCAGTAGGCGCCGGTCGCGGGCACGGCGAGCAGGTCCCCGGGCGCCACGTCGGCGGGCAGGAAGGCGTCCCGTACGACGATGTCGCCGGACTCGCAGTGCTTGCCCACCACCCGGCTGAGCATGGGCTCGGCGTCCGAGGCGCGGGAGACCAGGGCGACGGAGTAGTCGGCGTCGTACAGGGCGGTGCGGATGTTGTCCGACATCCCGCCGTCGACGCTGACGTACGTCCGCAGCCCCGGCAGCGGCTTGACCGTGCCCACCTCGTAGAGCGTGAAGGCGGACGGTCCGACGACGGCGCGGCCCGGCTCGACGGAGATCCGGGGCACGGCCAGCCCGGCCGCGGCGCACTCGCGGGTGACGATCTGGCGCAGCGCGACCGCGATGTCCCGCGGCTCGCTGGGGTCGTCCGCGGGGGTGTAGGCGATGCCGAGGCCGCCGCCGAGGTCGATCTCGGGCAGCTCGACGCCGTGCTCGTCGCGCACCTCCTTCAGCAGCCCGACCACCCGGTGGGCCGCCACCTCGAAGCCGGAGGTGTCGAAGATCTGCGAGCCGATGTGGGAGTGGATGCCCAGCAGCTCCAGGTGGTCCAGCTTCAGGGCGCGCCGCACGGCCTCGGCGGCCTGGCCGCCGGCGAGCGGGATGCCGAACTTCTGGTCCTCGTGCGCGGTCGCGATGAACTCGTGGGTGTGGGCCTCGACGCCGACGGTGACCCGGATCTGGACCCGCTGGCGGCGCCCGAGCCGCTCGGCGATGTGGGCGACGCGGACGATCTCCTGGAAGGAGTCGAGCACGATCCGCCCGACGCCCGCCTCGACCGCCCGCTCGATCTCCTCGGCGGACTTGTTGTTGCCGTGCAGGGCGATGCGCTCGGCGGGCATGCCGGCGGAGAGGGCGGTGGCCAGCTCGCCTGCGGAGCAGACGTCGAGGTTGAGCCCCTCCTCGTGCAGCCAGCGCACCACGGCGCGGGAGAGGAACGCCTTGCCGGCGTAGAAGACGTCGGCCTCGGACCCGAAGGCGTCGCGCCAGGCGCGGCAGCGGGCCCGGAAGTCGTCCTCGTCGAGGATGTAGGCGGGGGTGCCGAACTCCTCGGCGAGCCGCTTCACATCGATGCCGCCGACCTGGACGACGCCGTCGGCGTCGCGGGCGACGGTGCGGGACCAGACGCGGGCGTCGAGGGCGTTGAGGTCGGCCGGCGGGGGGCTGTAGTGGCCCTCGGGCAGCACATCGGCGTGACGGGGCCCTGCGGGGTGGGCGGAACGGCTCATGGTGAACCTCTTCGAGGACGTGCGGGGCGCGCGGGGGGCGTACGGGCGCCCGCGGGGGCGTACGGGTTCGAGGTGGCGGACGGCGGTTTTCTTGGGGGCTGGTTCAGAGGTGGTCGGGGGCGGAGATGCCCAGCAGGTGCAGGCCGCCGGCGAGCACCGTCCCGGTCGCCTCGACGAGGGCAAGCCGGGCCCGGTGGGCGGCCCCGGGTTTCTCGTCACCGCGCGGCAGCGGGGGGCGGGTGTCGTGAAAGCGGAAGAAGGCGTCGGCCGTCGTCTCCAAGTGGCGCGCGAGCCGGTCGGGGGCGCGGTGCCGGGCGGCGGCGTCGAGGGCGACGGGGTAGCCGGCGAGGGCGGCGAGGAGGTCGCCGACGGGGTCGTCGGTGAGGTCGTCGTTCAGCGCGAGGGCGCCGTCGCCGTTGGGCGAGGCGTCGGGGGCGAGGCCGAGGTCGGCGGCGTTGCGGAGGAGGGCGCGGGTCCGGGAGTGGGCGTACCGGACGCGGAAGAGGGGGTTGGCCTCGCGCTGGGCGAGCAGCGGGCCGGGGTCCACGCGGGGGTGGTCGTGGCCGGCGGGCCGCAGCAGGGCCCAGCGGGTGGCGTCGGGCCCGAGGGTGCGCAGGAGATGGGCGGCGTCGGCGGGGGCGGGCACGGGTCGTACGAGCTCGGGCCGTACGGGCGCGGGTCGTACGAGCTCGGGTCGTACGGGCTCGGGCTGCGGCAGGGCGTCCTCCGGCGGGGCGTCCTGCGGCAGGGCGCCGAGGTCGGCCCAGGCGGGGTCGGGCGGCTGCGCGCAGCGGGTGACGACGGTCACGCCGCGGGCGCTCAGCAGTCGGCGCAGCGCGTCGGCGGTGACGGCGGCGCGGGTCTCGCGGGCGAAGCGGAGCTCGACGGTGGTCGCGGCGTCGGGGGCGGAGGGGGGCCGGGGCGCGTGGCCGTAGGCGGGGCCCTCGCGGAGCACCTGTCGTACGAGGTCGGCGTGCGCGCCGCGCTCCAGGGTGATGTTGAGGAAGCCGGGGTCGGCGATCTCGATCCCGGCGATTCCGGGGGCCTGGACCAGTCGGTCCCGCAGGATCTCGGCGACCCGGCGCGCGGGCCGGCCGGCGGGCCCGGCGAGCTGGAGCGCGATGCCGGTGGCGTAGTCCCCGCACCCCGGCCGCGGGGGGCGCCGCACGACGGCGCGCTCCGGCACGGCCACGCCGCGCAGCTCGCCGGCCTCGACGGCACGGCACACCGCGCGCAGCACGGTGCGGGAGAGCTCGGCGGGAGTCACGGGTCCAGCGTAGGGGAGGAGGGGCGCGGGGTAGCGC